>CAYJEN010000078.1:0-6938 GCA_964369185.1 uncultured Desulfovibrionaceae bacterium | reverse complement strand
AAATAATATTTGACAAAGATACAAAAATACAATACATCTTTCTTAATGCGGAGGCGTTTTGTAACCGGTGTTGCACTCGGTCTTCAAAACCGATGGTAGGGTTAAGAGCTCTATGGTAGGTTCGACTCCTATACGCTTCCGCCACATTTCTCTCTTTAGAATTTTTTCTTGAGAGATTTTTTTATCTCCTTATAAAATCATATCTTTTTATTTTTATTATTCGTTGACTTCAAAAAGTACGTATGTTAAAAATCTAATATATACTAAATTAAAGTTTATACTTACTTTAAAAAGTTTACTTTGAGGTGTAAATGGATATCAAAAATTTACTTATAAATGATTTATCTGAAGAGTCTAAAGCGTCTTTTGAAAAATGCATTGAAATACTCAAGGATAAAAATAATATTCTTATCTGTGCGCATGCTTCGCCTGACGGCGACGCTCTTGGTTCTACATACGCATTAGGATATATCTGTAAGGAATTAGGTAAAAATTTTACTCTCTATAATGAATCAGAAGTACCGGATTTTCTCAACTTTTTACCTGCCCCCAAAACCCTAGAAAATGATTTAGATAATCTATCTATAAAACCTGAACTCATTGTCGTTCTTGATTGCGGTGATAGAAATAGACTAGGACTTCAAGCAGACAAAGTTCTTAAACTAGCACCAAGTATCTCAATTGATCATCATCTCGACAACCCTAATTTTGGTAGCCAAGCAAATTGGGTAGATACAAAAATGGCTGCGACAGGTAATGCCATAGCCTACATTGCTCTTGAACTAAATATTGAACTAAAAGATGAGCTTGCTACTTGCTTATATACAACTTTTGTAACAGATACAGGTTCATTTTCGTATGGAAATACAAATTCCAGAATACTTATAACTGCAAGTAAAATTGTGCAAAACGGACTAGACCCAAGCACAATAAACTCAGCGTTAAGTAATCAATGGACTGTTGAAAAAATGAGATTATGGTCTTATTTGATGTCAACATTCACCGTAGACGAAAATCTTTCAATTGCATATTCACTTGTATCTCGCTCAATTCTTGAGGAGTTTTCTGCAACAAAGGATGATTTAGAAGGATTTGTTGAACATCTTCGCAAACTTAAATCAACAAGAATCGCTTGCGTGATAAGAGAAAAATCAGCATTTGAATCAAAGCTTTCTCTTCGCTCTCAAGGCAATGATGATGTTCAATTTTTATGCTCTTTATTTGGTGGAGGCGGACATAAAAACGCTTCCGGAGCAACAATTAAGTCATCACTTGCAGATTCTAGAGATGCGCTACTAGAAGCACTTAAAAGCAATAAAGAGAAAATTTTAGAGTAAATTTATTTTGAGATTTACTTTTTATCTATTTAGATTATTGTATCTTTTTACTTACAATCCAAACTTGACTTTTAGTCAAAGAAAGTTTATATTAATGTTTGTTACAAATTGAGACTGCTCCGGAATACGCGGAGCGTCTTTTTTTGACTTTTATCACTATACTTCGGGAGATGTTATGTCAATTCCAATTTCAATTCAGGGATATAAGAAATTAGAAAAAGAGTTAGAAAGACTCAAGCAAGAAAGACCTCAAGTTATCCAAGCAATTAAAGAAGCTCGTGAAGAAGGTGATTTAAAAGAAAATGCCGGATACGATGCTGCGAGAGAAAAACAAGGTATGCTTGAAGCACGCATCACTTATATTGAGTCACGCCTTCCACAATGTACTATAGTTGATTTAGATACACTTACAAGTGACAGAATTATTTTTGGAGCAACTGTACAAGTTGAAGATGTTGATACCGGAGAGCAAAAATTCTTTACCTTATTAGGTCCAGATGAAGCAGACTACTCTAACGGTTCAATTTCTATTTCATCACCTGTAGGTCAAGCATTACTTGGCAAAGAAGAAGGCGATGAAGTTAGCGTTGACGTTCCAAAAGGAAGAGTGACTTACGAAGTGCTTTCAATTGAATTCAAAGGTTCACAAACTAAATAATAAAATAGACCCGTAAGGGTCTTTTTTTTTAGTTCAGTCTTATAAGAAATTTTATAAAATAAAGATGTTCTTATTTCCAGTTGACTTGTATCATAAGTAAAATAATATTACATTTATTTAACAAAAAAAAGAGCAAGAAATTATTCTTGCTCTTTTATATAACTTTATAAGCTATGCAGGTAAAGTATAGTAGTTAGAACTACTTAACTTCAACAACTGCTCCTGCTTCTTCAAGTTGTTTTTTAGCTTCTTCAGCTTCGTCTTTTGATACTGCTTCTTTAAGAGTAGCTGGTGTACCATCAACTTTGTCTTTTGCTTCTTTAAGGCCAAGACCTGTAAGAGCACGAACAACTTTGATAACGCCGATTTTGTTAGCGCCAGCTTCTTTAAGGATAACGTCAAATTCAGTTTTTTCTTCAGCAGCAGCAGCACCGCCATCAGCAGGTGCAGCCATTACCATAGCAGCAGCAGGAGCTGCAGCAGATACGCCAAATTTTTCTTCTAATTCTTTGATGAACTCTGAAAGTTCAAGTACTGTCATGTTAGAAATAAATTCTACAACTTGTTCTTTAGTAACAGACATGGTATTCTCCTAAAAATTTCTTGAAATGGTTTTTACTCAGACCTATGCAGCTTTCTTTTGCTCTAAATCTTTCAAAGCGTAGAGCAATGGGCGAATCATATTTGCCATGAGTGATACAAGGTTGGTTGGTACAGCATTCATTGTTCCGAGCAATTGACCTAATAATTGTTCTTTGCTTGGTAATGATGCTAGAGCTTCAATCTGACTTACGCTCATAAGCTTTCCATCTAAACTTCCGTGACGGAGGCTAAATTTCTTGCTTGTTTTTGCGAAATCAGAAACAGCTTTTGCAACTGCTACTGGGTCTTCGATACCAAGAGCTATAACACAGTTTTCTTTGAACTGCTGTGCAATAACGTCGTGAGTAGAGCCTTCAAGAGCAATGCGTGCAAGGGTATTTTTCACTACGTGAAGTGTACCATTTGCTTGACGCACTTTAATTCTCAATTCTGTCAGCTCTTCCACCGTCATGCCCTTGAAATCGGCAACCACTACGAGAGATGCAGAAGAGGTTGCTTCTTTAATCTCTGAGATAATTGTGGCTTTTTCTGACCTATTCACTGGGTTCTCCTACGTTTGTATAACATTGCTGCTATTAAAACGTCTTAGGGTGATTGGTGGAATGCCGAGTTCAGTCTAGGTAGGATTTACTTGTATACCTACTTTCTGCGACTCGTAATTCCAATGCCTTAGTAATTAGGTGCAAGCACCTATTTATATTAAGCCATCATACCGAAATACGATGGCTTTATATCAAACTAAGCAGATTGTGTTTCAATAAATTTTTTGATTGTTGAAACGTCTACTTTGAAACCAGGGCCCATAGTTGTTGAAACAGCCATGTGTTTCATATATGTACCTTTAGCTGTGCTTGGTTTCAAGCGATTTACAGCGTCCAAAAGTGCTTTTAAGTTGCCAAGAATTTTTTCTTCGCCAAAACTTACTTTACCTAAAGGAGCGTGTAATACACCGGCTTTATCAACACGGAAGTCGATTTTACCAGCTTTTAATTCTTCAACTGCTTTAGCTACATCAAATGTAACTGTGCCAGTTTTAGCGTTAGGCATAAGACCACGAGGTCCTAATGCTTTACCAACTTGTCCAACTAAAGCCATAACATCAGGAGTTGCTACAGCAGCGTCAAAGTCAAGCCAGCCGCCTTTAATTTTTGCTACTAATTCTTCAGCACCAGCAATATCTGCGCCAGCTGCTAAAGCTTCAGCTTCTTTTTCACCTTTACAGAATACTGCTACACGAACTGATTTACCTGTACCGTGTGGAAGTGATACTGCACCGCGAACCATTTGATCGGAATATTTTGGATCTACGCCAAGACCGATTGCAACGTCTACGGTTTCGTCAAATTTTGCATAAGATGCAGTGATGGATTTTGCAACAGCTTCTTCTAAGGGAAAACGTTGTGATAAATCCATACCTTCTACTGAAGAACGATATTTTTTACCATGTTTAGGCATAATTGTTTACCTTCCCTTATTTTACTTCAAGACCCATACTGCGTGCAGTACCGAGAACCATTCTCACTGCGCCTTGCATGTCTTTTGCGTTTAAGTCAGCCATTTTCAATTTAGCAATTTCTTCAACTTGTGCCATTGATACTGAGCCAACTTTATTTCTATTTGGTTCGCCAGAGCCTTTTTGTACATTTGCTGCTTTGAGTAAAAGTACTGGTGCTGGTGGAGTTTTTGTAATAAAAGTAAATGAGCGGTCAGCGTAAACAGTGATTACTACTGGAATAATCATGCCTTTTTGATCTTGTGTACGAGCGTTAAACTCTTTACAGAAGCCCATGATGTTAACACCATGTTGACCAAGCGCCGGACCTACTGGAGGTGAAGGATTTGCTCCACCTGCAGGAATTTGGAGTTTAATTTTTCCAACTTCTTTTTTAGCCATTGTAAATTTTCCTTAATTTTCGACGTCTAAAATCTGCTGAAATTCAGCTTTTTTTATTATTTGCTAATTATGACTGTGAAATTTGAACAAAATCAAGTTCTACAGCCGTTTGTCTTCCAAATATTGAAATGGAAGCTTTTAGCTTGCCTTTGTCATGATTGACGTCTTCCACCACAGCGTCAAAACCGGCAAAAGGACCTTCAATAACGCGAATTATTTCGCCTTTTGCAAAGTTGAACTTCGGTCTTGGTTGATCTTGGCGTTCTTGCATAAGTGAAAGAATTTTATTTGCTTCACTTGGTTTCATAGGTGCAGGACGATTTTTACCGCCAATAAACCCTGTAACCTTTGGTATGTTTTGAACTAAGTGCCAAGAATAATCCGTCATTGTCATGCGAATCATCACATAACCCGGATAAAATTTACGAGTGGTGGTGCGTTTCTTGCCGCCTTTTCCAAGTTCTACAACTTTTTCTGTTGGCATTACTACTTCGTGGATAAGACCTTCATCTTGACCAAGACGCATCATTTCATGCAAAGTTTGAACAACTCTTTGCTCAAACCCAGAATAAGTATGTAGGATATACCAACGACCTATTTTAGATTCTTCAGAAACTTCTTCAGTTTCTACTTCTTCAGTAGCAACTTCTTGTTCTTCTGTATCTTCGATAAAATCGTCATTTTCAGGTATTTCGTTAACTTGTTCTAAGTCGGTATCCTGAGAAATAATTTCTTTATCCATACAATTGTCCTCAGGAGAGTATAAATCCTACTAAAGATGAAAGACCTAAATCTACAAGCCCTAACAAGACTGCCATAACGACAACAAAACCAAGAACAACCAAACTAGTTGCCTTAGTTTCTTTATAGGTAGGCCAGCTTACTTTACGTAATTCAGCTCTTGAAAGATGGAAATATTCAATCAAGCTAGCAAGCTTAGATTTATTTTCAACTTTTTCAGCTGTTTGTTTTTTATCTTGATTAGCGTTGCTCATAGTTCTAGTTCGCCCTCTAGGAGGTAATTTTCAAAATAAGTTCTAACGGTTTTATGACCAAAGTCATAAAGAGAAAAAAAATGGCAGGCCAAGAGAGATTCGAACTCCCAACACCCGGTTTTGGAGACCGGTGCTCTAACCGTTAGAGCTATTGGCCTGCGCTATAAAGAACTACTTAGTTTCTCTGTGAAGCGTATGTTTATTGTCCCAAGGGCAATATTTTTTCACTTCAAGTCTACCAGTAGTGTTCTTCTTATTTTTCACCGTAGCGTAGTTGCGGCGCTTGCATTCAGTGCAAGCTAGCAAGATGTTTACGCGCATGGGTTACTCCAAGATTTCTGTAACAACGCCTGAACCAACTGTACGTCCACCTTCACGGATAGCGAAGCGAAGACCTTGGTCCATAGCGATTGGGTTGATTAAGTCAACAAGGAATGTTGCGTTATCACCAGGCATAACCATTTCAACGCCTTCAGCTAATTGAATGATACCAGTGATGTCAGTTGTACGGAAGTAGAATTGTGGACGGTAGCCTGAGAAGAAAGGAGTGTGACGTCCGCCTTCGTCTTTAGCTAATACGTATACTTCTGCTTTGAATTTTTTGTGAGGTGTGATTGATTTTGGAGCTGCAAGAACTTGACCACGTTCTACGTCATCACGTTTTACACCACGAAGGAGAGCACCAACGTTATCACCAGCTTGACCTTGGTCAAGAAGTTTACGGAACATTTCAACACCAGTACATGTTGTTTTAACAGTTTCTTTGATACCGATGATTTCAACTTCATCACCAACTGTTAAGATACCACGTTCGATACGGCCAGTTACAACTGTACCACGACCTGAGATTGAGAAAACGTCTTCGATAGGCATAAGGAATGGTTTATCGATATCACGTTCTGGTTCAGGAATGAAGCTATCACATGCATCAAGAAGTTCAAGAATACATTTAGCATCATCTGATTGCCAGTCGTCGCTTTCAAGAGCTTTAAGAGCTGAACCACGGATAACTGGAGCGTCATCACCTGGGAAGCCGTTAGCTGAAAGAAGTTCACGCATTTCCATTTCTACTAATTCAAGAAGTTCTGGATCGTCAACAACGTCACATTTGTTCATGAATACTACGAGGTATGGTACACCAACTTGACGAGCAAGAAGGATGTGTTCACGAGTTTGTGGCATAGGACCATCTGTAGCAGCAACAACGATGATACCACCGTCCATTTGTGCAGCACCAGTGATCATGTTTTTGATGTAGTCGGCGTGGCCTGGGCAGTCAACGTGAGCGTAGTGACGTTTGTCAGTTTCGTACTCAACGTGAGCTGTTGCGATTGTGATACCACGTTCTTTTTCTTCAGGTGCTTTATCGATTTCGTCGAAAGCGATGAATTTACCTGAACCTTTTAAACCAGCAACTTTAGTAATAGCAGCTGTAAGTGTAGTTTTACCGT
>CAYJEN010000077.1:0-6952 GCA_964369185.1 uncultured Desulfovibrionaceae bacterium | reverse complement strand
GATACTGGCACAACCAAATTCCATTCGAGAGCAAAGGTTCACGGCATACGTCCATAACGCTGTTCAAACTTGCGTATCGATTTTTGACGAAAGGATTTACTGAATCCTTCGTTGCCGGTTGAAGTCCTTTTTGCACACTGAGCAAAGCCTTAGCCAATTTTGTGATATCGTGCGATTGATATTCTTGCATATCTATCTCCTTTTATTTTGTTTTTTATGCTTTAGACGCAAAAAACCCCCGATGTAGCCTTTTGGGCTACATCGAGGATTTAGTTGTCTGAAACAATAGGGGGATTATTTCAATAGTGTGATATATATTTGAAATTTTTTGAAAGGGAACTTACTTACAATTAGTAATTTGAAATTTTGTCATTAGGAATCATACGATATTCTATATTGGCCGTCTTTAGCGTCGACTCTTAAAGTCTTGTTTTGCTTGCACAATGGGGTCATCTGTTCGGCTAGAGTTGCATTTTACATAGGTTTATCCATTTGCTTTTTACTCAACTTATTCTGAATAAAAAGGTAGTTTACAATATGCTAAAATTGCCTTTAATCTGTTTTTTCTTTGATAATTTGACTTTGTTCTACTTGAACAACTATCTTTATACATAATTAATGACTCGAGTTTATCATTTTTTTTACTTGTAAAATACTCATTATAAAGGCTATTAAGGTTTTCATTAACTTCTTCTGGTTTAATATCATTATTTATACAGTACCAGCCAAAAGAAAATAAACCATATAAGTGTGTCGCCCATGATAACCTCTTAAATTTTGAAAAATCAAGTTCGAGCTGAATTAAAAAATTTGTAATAGCTTGAAACTTCACTACAGTTAAGTCTATTCGTTTGGAATCAATGTTACAATACTTTTCATATAATCTATCAATTATATTAGGGCTTGAGTCTAAAATTTTATTTTCCCCTACTAGAAAAAATAATTCTGAAATAAATTCAATATCTTCCATTCTGACTTCTTTGATTTTACCATATTTTTCCTTCCAATATGGCAGGTTCGATAATTTTTCAATTTCAAGTAACAGGTACGTTTGATTATATTTTGCATTTCTAAGCTCTTGAGGATCAAGTGGAACACCATTTCTATTTAACCTATCAAACACATTAGAAATCACTTTTTCGCTTTCGCTATAAATATAAACAACATTTAGAGTGTAAGTCCAAAATTGTTTCACAAAAATATTCAACTCTTCACAATCTTGAATTTCTTTAAAACTTTTAGCGTTCATTAGTTTTGCTTTTACAAGGCTCGCTTTATCAAAAATTGTATCATCCTCAAAGGATTCCGGTAAAAACACTTCCTCTTTAATAAACCCAATGATTGTTTGAAGCCTTTGTTTTCCATCAACAATTTCATATCGAGTTTTGCCAGTTCTCGTATCAACTTTTGAGCGCATGAATATAGGTGGTAATGGGTAATTTTTCATGATTGAATCAATCAAAAATGACTTTTTATCTTCGCTCCATACACCACTTTTTCTTTGATATTTTACTTCAAAATCATACTTGTTTTGTTCATATGATTCATAAAATTCTGATATTGTAATATTGGTATAATCTTTTTGAAAAAGAGGCATCATTTTAAACACTCCTTAATGTTTCAGAACTTCTGAAAAGTTTATAGTTTGAAAATAAAGTCATAAGCACAGCATTTAAATCCTTTGGTGGAAAAGGATTAACAAATGTTAAATTAACTCCTCTATCTAAGCGTATCAGCAAATCGTCAAGTTCTTTTCTATCAACATGCCAATAAGATAGACCACAAATTATAACATCATCACCTTGGTTTACATTTTTTGCAGCACTCAACGCATGATTTCTGAGTTGTTTAGCCCATGTGTCTGATTTTCTCCTACTTGAATCACCAGCGGGAGGAATAATATAGCATTTATTACTGTTATTAATATCAAGAAATGAGTTTCTAATTTTTGATGTTTGTATTTTATCAAGATCAAGATCGTAGCTCAGTTGATACGGAACACCTGATACTCGTTTTGGCATAAAGCTAATTGAGCCATGTGGCTTTATAATTTCAATATTAGTTTTCTTTCTTGAAAAACCTTTCACATTAAAGTTAATATCTAAACTATGCAAAATTCTTTCCAGCCAAACATCGTAGTTATACGTAACGATACTAATTTTTTCGTAAGTTTGTGAAGTCAAAGTTTTTTGTAGATAATTACTCCATCCCCATTCTCCTGATTTTATAAATTTTTTTAGCTCTTCATCAGTAATTTTTGTATTATACTCAATAAACAACTGTTTTATAAACGCAATAAGCTCCATATAAGCTTTTATATATAAAGGTAAATTCTCTCGAGAGGACATACGAACTTTCTCTTTATCAGAAAGCTCGATATATTCAAAAAACATATTAGAACACGTTATTATTTCTTCTATAATGGAAATACACTCTGTACTATTTTTTTCTGGTTTAGCTCCAAGTTGCCACAAGGTTGGGCAGTATTTGTAGGACAAAAACCCACAATCCCCATCTGGAAAAAAAACGTTTTCACCAAGTCGAAAAAGATTAACAGGGTCTATTACACCTTCTTTACCTATTTGTTTAATAAAATCAATTGTAAAGCCATTTCCAAGTATAATCAAAAGTTTTTTCAATATTGCACCTATAATATTTTCTCTACCACAAGAAAATTTCTAATTACATTTGTTGTAGCGTTTTAGGTTTATTGCAGTAAGCCCAAATTCCTTATTCTTCATATAAGAAAAATCCTCAACAGCTTCTTAATAGTCACATCAATAGTTTTTTCCAAAAGGAAGTTTATAGATTAGCATTCTTCTATCTTTACCTGTATAGTACGAATTTAGAGCACAGGTGTCAAACCATTTCGTTCCTTCAGTAAATTATAATAGTCCTTTATAATAACCTAGCAAGTGTCTTTCTATATATTAGTTTGGCTTTGATGTCACCTTGAAATCAGCAGCTTCAAAAATATTATCTTTACCCTGCACAAGGTATGTTTCTCAAAAAGAATATACTCTTCTTTAACAAGTGAAATATCAAACTCAGTTCCCTTAATATTACTTCATGGGATCTTTTTATTTTCAACATAGCGTAGCACATCCTTATCATTTATGTGTATTCGGCTTATGCCAACTCACTTAAAATACGAATTAAATAATTTTTCCAAGATTTCAAGTTTGTCTCATTCCATTGGGCTGATACCCAATACCCCTCAATTTGCTGACTATATGCTCGAAATCTACCTGTTCTATCTGTCATTTCTTTTTCTTCTTTTGATAATACAGGGTATCGGAGTATTCTCGTTTGTAATTTATCATAACAGTATGCTGCACTCTGCAAATTTTCTATTTCTGATTCAGGAAGAATTTGTAACAGCTTAGGGATAGTATCTTCAAAATAAGCTTTAGAAGCATTCCCTATTCTTTCGGTATAAATCGTTATACCTTTGACTATTACAGGGCTTCTTCCTGACAAAACATGCTCAGAGATTTTACCATGAAAACTTGATGTAGGCATACTGCCCCCTACAAAGAAGATATTTGAAACATTTTACATTTTTAATTTTCTTTGTCAATTTCTACAAGCAAGCAGTGTTTCAATACTGTTAAAGTGTGTTTCTAAATTCAGAAATAATGAAAAGTGATTTTTTATGAAGTGCAGCGTATCAAAACATACATAAACTAAAAATAAACTAAAAATCATGACCGCCCCTTCAAGGGGCGGTTTGTTCAGCCCTGTAAGGGCATGTTACTTGTCCGCGCTCTAAAGAGTGCTTGTGCTGACTTCTGCCATTGTTACCAGCTACCCATTGAATGGGTCTTTGTGCTCTAATAGAGAATATTGGTCGGATATTTTGTCTCGTTCCTGTTGCTCTCTTATATATTTTACTATAGTAGCCTCGTTGATTCCAACTGTACTAACAAAATATCCTTTCGCCCAAAAGTGCCTATTTCCATATTTATATTTAAGATTCGAGAATTTCTCAAATATCATGAGTGAACTCTTACCTTTGAGGTAACCCATTATTTGTGAAACGCTGAATTTAGGTGGGATTTTTATACACATGTGGACATGGTCGACACACGCGTTTGCTTCTACTATTTCTATATGTTTGTATTCACATAGCTTACGAAGAATTGCTCCTATCCCCTTTTTATATTTACCATAAATTATTTTTCTACGGAATTTGGGAGAAAATACTACATGATACTTGCAATTCCAACGGGTGTGTTCTAAACTTGAGTCTGACATGTCAGGTCTCCTTTGATTAAATTGTTTGTAGAAGTCAGCTCTCTACATATATCAAAGGAGACCTTAAATTTTAAGAACGATAGGCTCCGCCTTTTTAGAACTCCCCGCATAGCGGGGAGTTTTCGTTAGACATAAAGATAATTTCTAGATTTACTTAGTCAAGTAATTATCTGAAATATAAAACTTTAATCTTATAATTTTTATGATAAATACAGTTTGAATTGTCAATTATAATTTTATTCTTTCAGCGAAAATATACAAACGTTATAAAAGTCAAGGGTAGCTTGATAGGCTACCCTTGAAAGTTATCTATTCTATTTAATTAACTAATTCTATTTCAGTAACAAACTGGCCTTTTGCCATTCCTTCGCTACCTTCATGATAAAATTCCTTCGCCTCATAGGTTACTTTGTACGTCTTGCCAATATTTTCGTCTGTAGCAATCCTATTGTATAGATTTTCATCGAAGGTAAGTAGGTCATACATTTTTCCATTTTCATCTAGAAAAACAAATCCATAGTGGTCAGGATCCATACTTGGTTCGGTATATTTCCCAATAATAGTTTTTACTTCTTGAACTTTTTCTTCACTTGACTTTTTTTGATTATCATCATCAGAAAAAAAGAATGATAACACGCCATAGTTTATATTATTTTCTCCCACATAACCTGTTAAATTAAATCCTAGCTTTCTTTCAATCGGAACATGAGAAAAGGGTATGCCGAAATTAATTTTCAAATCAAGTTTTGGATTAGCATTTCGGTCGTATGTCCTATATTCCATGCTTTTAGGTCCAGTCGATGTATTTTTTATCACGTAGTCGCTAACTGAGAAAAGAGCGTTTCCATCACTGCTTATAGCCGGGAATGTTGCATCAATATTAATTTTCTTGAAAGATAGCGAGTTTACTTTGATAAAGATTTTTGATGTATCCCACTCTCTTGGATCTATGTTATATGCCCTCATATATTTTTCAACAAACTCTCTATCATCAGCACCCGGCATATTGTAGATTTTTCCAATCTCAACATTTTCAACTAAGTTTGCATACTCGACAAGCTCTGAAAAAACATCAGAAACATAATAAAATATAGGCATCTGATTTCTATATATAAGAGTAAATAATGTGTTAAGGTCTAGATTAAGATACTCTTCACCATCAACATAGCAAGCTGCATATACCGGCTTGCAGCTATCACCTAAAACAGTGAACTGTACCTTTAATTGTATATCAAGTTCCTCGAGCAGTTTTTTTGCATTTAAAAAATCATTAAGTTCCTTTTCAGTATGGCTTTTAGAGTATTCTGTGCTTACAATAGCGTACATATCCATTAAGTTTATCTTTCCATTATACTCAACATAGGTTCTTTTTTGTGCATCTTCAAACGATATCCACTCGTCGTCATAGAGATACTGATTTCCCTCAAAAGCATTTCCTATTGTTGTGCTTTGGTCGAGATTTAGGACAGACTCTTTCACAAGTGAGATATTTCCATCTTCAAACATTCCAAAAAAAGCATGCGCTGATGATGTAGTCATTACACCACTAATTAATAGTATACAGAGTAAAACTTTAGATAATGATTTCATTTTTTTCTCCGTGTAATTTGTTCATAAAAGTCAAGGTAGCTTATTAGGCTACCTTGAAGTAAAAACAATCGAAATCTATTATAAACTTGGATCACCAAATCTATTTGCACCCTCGCTACCTTTTTTCACAAAAAAGTATAATAGAACAAAGTTTATAAGAGGAATAAGCGATAAGAGCAGAAACCAACCAGATTTATCAATATCATGCAAACGCCTTACTGCAACCGCTGTACTTGGCAAAATAACACCAAACATAACAACTGTCATAAGAAGCATACCAATTGTTTGGGGTAGAATTGCTACAGCAATATTCAATAAAATCATAACAAGAAAGTAAAATAAGAAAAAATACCAATACTCTGAACGACTGGCACGCCCACTAAAGTCTTTGTACTTTTTAAGTAAACACGTTTCAATTGATGTTTTAAAGTCCATACTAAACCTCTCTTTGTTTGGTTAAAATTACTATAAAATCAGCAATTCACATTCGCTATACTTTATTGTGCTTTCAAGCTACAGCTTTCAGATAAAACCGGTGCACGGCAAACATTTTTTTCTACTCATTTATATAATAAACGCTTCATGGAGGAATGACTATAATTAAGAATAATGTGCAGTATTTTTGATAGAAATCTAGTCTTGTAGTTCTTATTTCAAATTGGCATAGCGTAAGAAATTTATTCTGAATCAATTAATTGTTCACTATATAATAAAATAACACATTAATATTAAAAGTCAAGTTAAAGAACATTAAAACATTATCGATAGATAACAAATACTCCTATAGATTCATAGTAAAAAGTTATAGGAATAAATATGGAATAGTTTGAACTATCAGTCATACTTGGTAACATTATAGTTTCCAGAAGAAAAGAGCTTGAAATCAACCAAAAAGAACTGAGTAAAAAGCTTGATATTACAATAGATTCAATGATGAAAATGGAAAAAGGAAAGATGGCTCCCAAGCTTAGTCGACTCCAAGATATTGCGCGTTCTCTTGACTGCTCTGTCTCCTCTCTTTTCTATACGCAGTCCGAGCTGACAAATGAGAAAATCCGTGAAATAGCAGAAGCTTTGACAAGCCTACCAAACGAAAAACAAAATG
>CAYJEN010000076.1:0-7014 GCA_964369185.1 uncultured Desulfovibrionaceae bacterium | reverse complement strand
GAGAGATGCTTTCTTCTATTGACAATCCTTTATAATTGAAATTTCTTTCTATGGTAATGCACCGTTCTAGCTCTTCTCCTAATTTTCTTAGACTTCCACAATTTTGTGTTTGTCCTACACATTCATAAACCTCATTAAATAATCGTTTATGAATACCTAAATACTCTATGTGTGATAAGGTAAAAGCGTCCTCTGAAAGGACTTTCATCATGTTCAAACAAACTTTATCTGCCTCTTCTACGCCACTTTTATCCAGTACTTCATATTTTCTGCAATAATAGTCCTTTAATCGCTTTTCTGCTTCTCCTATTGTGATTTCATCCTCAATATTTTTAACGACTACCTCCATCAAATTATTCGATAGTTCTTTACCCGATTTTTTTTGAAGTTCAATTGAGATATGCCACGCAATGCTTTTCCCCTGTTTCTCTGGCTCCAATTGTCTTACATATTCATCGAAAGGGTCTTCTGTCATTACTCACACTCCTTTGCTTCACTATTCTTTCACCTCTAAATTTTTTAAATAAACCCTAATTTCATCTGTAATTTCTTTGTAGAAATCCGTTATTTTTTCGATATCATCCCCCAATTTCATCTCCTTCAAGTCAACTATGAGCGGCTGATAATCTATTTCGTCATTATACTTTTTTTGTCCCTTGGAATAGGATATAAGCTCTTCTTTTCTTTCGTAATCATTGTGATAATTCACTATAATTTCTGTCGCCATTTCATGGAATGAGATGCACTTTTCTGCTATATTCTTATTTATAAATGCAATATTTCTATATATCACAAGCTCTAGACGATTAAAACTTCCTATCAAATTAACATAAGTAGTAAATTCTGTGCTCCCCCTATATTTATCAAAACTAACTCGATGTGCCGCTGAAATATACTGAAATATTTTCTCCGATAATTCTTGATAAATTTCAAACTCCCTATCAAACCTAACTTTACTTACATAGTTTTTTCTTTCGTTATGAGCTTTTTTATCTTCAAGAACTTTATCTAAAACAAGCTGATGATTCTGAGTAAGTCTATTGCTTAAATTTTCTAACGCCTTACTAAATATTTTGTTTAAAACTATTCCTATTCCCCCTGCACTAAATACTACCGTTGCTATTGTTTGTGCTACGTCTTTCCAATCTACCATTATACTCCCCTCCCCTCGTAAACAGACCCACGGCGAATCAATGAATCTTCACTCAAACTTCAAAAATGAGATTGTGATCTTTTTTTCAACGATATCATATGTCCGTATCTCTTTCAATAGTCCTGTATACTCTTTCTTTATATTACTTCACATTCTTTCCATTTTGTAGTATTTTTTCTTCTTTAATTGCCAAGCATGATGCAGAAATATTTCTACTCTCATTCAATCTCAATATAATATTTTCACAATTAGAGTCATATATTCTTTCACACACTTTGGATACTAAAATTCTCTCTTTTTCATCAGGTGTTGCATTAGGCTTGGTGTCTATTAAAACATCACTTATCGGCATAATAAATTCATAACAATAATATGCACTCCTCGCATTGTATAACTCCACTAAACCTCCTATGTTCAATACCTTTGCTAAATCCATAATAATTTCAGGGGCTCTTCCAAGATATATATCATACGTATCTGAGCTGCCCATCTCTTTAAATAAAAACCCATTTATACAATAATCAGAATTCGCATGCTGTCCTAACCGAGTTCTTAGACGCAGCTCATATCCAGTTTCCTCAACACTATCAGCATTGTACTGTTGCAAACATCCTTTATAATATAATTCAATATATTTGTTCTTTTCTTTAAATGTAATTTTTTGTTCCGCCAAGAAATCACTAACCGCAGTTTTTGTTAATAACAAGTCTTTTAAATTCAAACACTCATCATTTTCTTCATTATTTAAGCGCCTACTAAAGTGAAAAAAAGATACTTGCTTTACTCTTTTTCTCTGTTGCAATCTACCTATCATTTTTTCCATTTCTTCTGAAAAGTACTGCACTTTCCTCTCTCTTGATTTCAGACCATTCTTCATTGATTCATTTATATTTTTTAGTAAAATCTCCTCAGATACATTGAAATATTCGCACATTGATTTAATCATGGTTGCGTTTGAGCATGTTTTTATATGCATTATCATTCCCTTTCTCTGGTGTTTTATTTTTCTCTTATCTCTGTACTTCATTCTACTCTTTACCTATAACTATTACAACACTTTGCATACCACTTCTTTTCTGATTACAATAAGTCCCTTAACATCTACGCCAATCGTGAGAACAAAACAGCCCCCCACCCTCACCACAATCCATAGCAAGTTCAAAGAGCTGTTCTCCATCTCTATTCAATTCCCCAATCTCTCATATGGATTATTCATCCAGTAAACACTAAGCCCCTTCTAGACCTTCTATGCTTCTGTCTCTCCCATTAACAGCAAAAATTCAGCAAACTTTTTTTCAAGCTCTTCCTCTTGCATTTCAGCAGGCGATTTTTCCTTTATTATTCGAAGTGTATATATATAATCAGCAACTTTTTGTGGAGCATTAAACTCATATTTCTTTCTTAATAGCAGAATAACACACTCAAAAAAATTATCGCTTGCTGAGTTATCTGCTACAAAAATAGTTTCATGTACATTGTCATAGTTGTAACCAAAATATGTTCGACTTAAGCTTTCCAGCTTTGCCCCTATGTCATTGTGTATATTCCAACCTTCTCTCATACTCTCTTCTCTCTCGCTTTCTTAATATCAAATTACTTACCACTGTTACTATTGAACTTGTTCTAAAAATTTCCCATACTCATCTTTCTGTTCATCACTAAATGTACATCTAGCGGATTTTAAATATAAAGCTAGCTGTTTTCCGATGTCATTGTATCCTCTAATTTGATTTCTTCTTTTTGCTGCATGCTTTATTAAGTAATACAAACTTTCCATCGTTTTTTTATGCATTTGACCCAATTTCATTCCTCTAGACATCAGCACTTTAACTGAAGCATCAATTGCTTCTTCAATATATGCTTCTTCGTTCGTTATTAAATACAGACAATATGCGGCATCTGATAAATATTGCATGGATTCAAGAGTACTTATGTCAATACGTAGTAACGCTTGATTCTCTACCTCTAAGAGTTCTCTATTCTCTTCAAAAAGAGGTCTTAACAACTCAGTCTTCTCTATTCTCTCGTTGATTTCTTCTAAACTCAAAATCTCTTTACTCTCTCCTAAGTATTGTTTTTTCTCATTAATCACATCCTTGAAAATCTTATATGCCTCTTCTGCAAATTGAAATAATTCTTCTTTTTTACAGAGCTTTAACTGATGAACTTTCAGAAGATAAGCTCCATAGTTATGTTTCGAAATTAATGTTCGCTTATCTTTTTTTCCATAAAATATTTCTCTTAATACATGTGTAGATTTTCCATATTGAACCGCATAGTTCCACTTCTCTCTTTGATTAGTTTTTGAATTAATGTAATACCACGGAATATTCCCACGGAAAACTAACACTCGCTCAAATAAAACCTTCACAATACCCTTATCAAGCATCTTCACATCTTCTAATATTGTAATTATCTTTTCTTTTTTTTCTATGCTAGGACTCTCTTCTAAACTTCGTAACATCTCTGATACTTGAAATGCCACGTCATTTGTTAATTTTGAGTTTTCATTAATTTTTTTCACGACAAATTCAATCGCCTCTTTTCCTTTTTCCAGAGCCCTTTCGTATTGGTGTCTTGCCGATAAATCATACCCCCAACTATTTATCGCATTTGCCATTGCTGCTGGATCTAGGTTTTCTGCTTCATTTTCGATTAGCAAATTATAGTATTCTTCATCTTTTCCTAATGCCCATTCTGTTTGTCCTGCTTCACTTAACCGTATTCCAAATTCATGTACACTTTCTGCTGCAATAATTATTTTTTCCAAGCCCTCATTCTTTGCAATCTCTACATACTTACTTACAATCACATCATAGAGTTTCATAAAATCATCAGCTTGTACTTTTGAGTATCTTTTCTGTATATCAATTTCGAACTTTATTCTGCCCCGTAAATATTTATAAAAATCTGAAAACACTTCAAAACTACTTTTATTCGTATGCTTTAAATGACCCGCTTTAATTTCATCACAAATTATACACGTTATATCAAAAAGTACTTTTACATCATTGTATTCTAAGCTAGTAAATTCGTCTACCACACTCATTTTATAACTATATAAGTACCACAATACATCATATTTAATTCTGTTATTTGCACTTTTCAGCAAATTTTCTTTGATTACTTCATGAAGCTTTATTGAGTTCAAATTAACTTCTTCAGTCATTGAATCATTATCCAAAACATTTAATGCATTAATCAGTGAAATATTAAGCTCTTTTCGTATAATATCTAGTTCCTCTTTATGCCATACTTCCAAACAACTCAATGCATGATAGCAATCTAAATCATGTTGAGGTACACCCGATTCAAAGTAATACGCTAATGCTCCCTCTTGATTTGCCATCTCTTTAAACCTTTTGGGTTCAATGTAGTAAGGTTCTCTTCCTGATTGAACTGCTTTTATCAATTCCGTTTCAAGTACTTTTACTGCTAGCACAAGATTAATTGGTAATTGTTTAGTTGCATTAATGATTTGTTGGAAAACCTCTTTTTTATTTTTGAAATTATTATCGTTATAGTCATGACTATATTTTTTCACTTCATCTATTGCGTTCTCTAGCATTGCGTTGCAACTCTCTACATCTAGAGCTTTCACATTTATTTCGTGATAATTCTCTATATTCCACTGATTACTAATTATATTCCGAGACCCCATAACATATATGCACGGATATTCTTTTATCAATCTTACTAATTTGTTTTGGTCTATTCTATACCCTGTGTGTGTATTGATATTATCCATATACAATACTACCTTTAGTATTGTCCTTGCTCCTTCTACGAAATACTGTAATAATCTCTGCTCTTTCTCACTACTGTCTAAATATGCCTCCCCTATTTCTTTGTATAACTCTATTACTTGCTTTTTTTCGTTTTCATTTCTTCGTCCTTGTTTAACTAACTCCACAATATCTGTCAATGAAATAAGTGATAACAACGGTACATTTAATGCTTTTATTGCTCTATCTATCACCTCAATGCTTGCATTCTCTAAGCTTGGTAAAAATAGCTTAATATTTTCTCGTAACCACTTCATTAAGTCTTTATCAATGCTTTTTGATTCCGCCATGACTATATCTTCTATATTTTTTGCTCTTGTATGATTTTTATAACCATTAGCATCATAATAGAATTCATAAAACATATCAAACTTTCTAAACGCCTCTGCTGTTTCATCTCCAAATGCCACCCGAAGGCTTACTAAAATATCACTAAAAGTATAGCATTCAGATAGATTAACATACAGTATTTTTGTTCCTTCCATTTTCTTTCTGTTTTTTTCACTACATAGTTCATCATAAGACTTCTTTAAAATTTGAGTTTTACCAACTCCTCCTGGACCATAAATACTAAACACTAACTGTTCAACTAAACGTCCTGTGCGTTCTTTTTCTAAAAAACTACATATGTTGTTTTCTAATTTTTCTAGTTCCGCTCTTCTTCCAACAAATTTTGAATCCGCTTTTGTTCTACCTTGTATCCTGTTGACCTTCATATTTACACCTCTCAATCAATATTTTTTATTACTCTATTTATTGCTTGTATAGTAGATCGTACCTCTTGTAAATAATTTTCAGCTTGTCTTAAGCCTCGTTGTTCAATATTCCATTCCACCGGAAAGCCAATAGTATCAATACTTATGTTTTGAGGAATCCCCAAGCTTCTAACTGCTTCTAAATGTTGATAAGGAACATAGATTTGGCTGGTTATAAACAGTAATCTTTGCCCCTCTCTAATTTTGTACTTTTCACAAAAAAACTTGTATGTATCTAGTGAATTAGCCCTTCTTTTTTGAGGTTCAGATGATGGCGCCGCAATAGAAATAATTGGAAATTTTTTATCTGTCTTTTCATAAGTTTTGATTGCCCATGATTTATTGAGGTTTTTTGCATCAATAAATCGCTCTTCTGTTCCTTCTCCTTCGATTTGAAAAACCTTTTCAGCCCCATGATTAATCAAATCGTATTCTGTCTTCGCTCCAATTGCGTATGTGTCCGTGCTATCTCGTTCTGTTTCACTAACTGGTCTCATTCCGCTTAACATCACAGCAGCTTTAGGCTTCAAATTGTACTGTTCTATAATCATTCTTGAATATTTAGGTCTAAAAAGACATGAATAGCGTGCACCTCCTAATGCAACAATATAGTCATATGAATCAAAATACGGAATCCCTATGCCTACTAATCCAAGACTCGGCATGCTTTCTTTTATTGCTTTTAATTGCACTTCATTTAAATTATCAGATTCAATAAGCCACCTATAATTCTCTTGTGTTTTTATATCATACGTTTGCTGCTGAATCTTTCGATAATCCCATCTTTCGCTAAACTCTAGTAACCAACTGATTTTTTCTCTTAAACCCTTTTTATATGGCACCTTAACATCAAATGCTTCTATAAGTTCCTTTAATGCGTCACTATTAACCCAGTTACTAATTTTGTTACGCATATCTTCTATCGCTAGCTCTTTTTCACCTACGTAAACAAATTCGTTTTTCCTCATCTTTCTCCTCTCTGCTATCATTAAACACTGGTATTTTTTTGTTTCTCTGATTATAATTGTACTTCTTACAAGATACTACGGCAATCTTTATCACTCGACAAATTTCGACACTAATTTCTCGCAAGTTTGCGCAAAAAAACAGCTCCCCTCCCTCGCCACTTCCATGGCAAGTTCAAAGAGCTGTTCTTCATTCCTATTCAATTCCTCAATTTCTCATATGGATTATTCATCCAATAATCACTATATCCCCTCGCTATCATGAACTGCCTATACCGAAAAGCTACCTCTCCATTTTCTAAACACCTCCCATCACGAAGTCTATTGTCATCATGGATATAGACATCATCTGGTAG
>CAYJEN010000075.1:0-7097 GCA_964369185.1 uncultured Desulfovibrionaceae bacterium | reverse complement strand
TTTATGCTCTTTTTTATGGTAAAAACAGTAATAAAAAAAGTCTTTTCAAAAAAAGAAAAATAGATTACTATGCCCCAAGTTTATAGGGGTCGTGATTTATAAAATAAAACTAAATTATAAAACACGTTATATACTAGTATGTTACATTCTATTTGTAATGTAAAGATTATAGTAAGGATTTTGTATGTTAGAAAAACTTTTCCGTTTAAGTGAGCGAAACACAAGTGTTCGCACGGAAGTAATTGCCGGCTTTACCACATTTATGACTATGGCGTATATCTTAGCCGTTAACCCAGATATTTTAAGTGCTGCCGGAATGGATGCAAGTTCAGTTTTTGCAGCAACTGCGTTAAGTGCCGCAATAGGAACATTAGTAATGGGACTTTGTGCAAACCTTCCTGTTGCTTTAGCACCTGGTATGGGTTTAAACGCATTTTTTGCATTTGTTGTTGTTCTTAAAATGGGTCACACATGGCAGTTTGCTTTAACAGCTGTTTTCCTTGAAGGTCTTATCTTTATTCTTCTTACTATGACGAACCTTCGAGAAGCTATATTAAACTGTATACCAAACTCTTTAAAGAAAGCAATTTCAGCAGGTATTGGTCTTTTCATTGCTTTTATTGGTTTACAATCAGCTCAAATCATTGTTAATAATGATGCTACACTTGTTTCTATTGCACATAATCTTACAGAACCAGGGCCGGCGCTTACAATAATTGGTGTTTTAATAATTGGTGTATTACTAGCTTATAAAGTTAAAGGCGCTCTTCTTATTGGTATAGTTCTTACTACATTAATTGGTATTCCTTTAGGTGTAACTAATGTAGCGAGCTTTGATGCGTCTAAACTCTTTACTATTCCTTCTGTAGCACCAACCTTTATGCAGTTTGAATGGGACTTTATATTTACACCTGACATGTTGCTAGTGCTTTCAACTTTCTTATTTGTTGATCTTTTTGACACAGTTGGAGCTCTTATTGGTGTTGCAACAAAGGGTAAACTTCTTGATTCTGAAGGTAAACTTCCTAATGCAAAAAGCGCATTTATGGCTGATGCTATTGGTACATCAGTTGGTGCAGCTTTAGGAACATCAACAGTTACATCATTTGTTGAAAGTGCTGCCGGTGTTGCAGAGGGCGGAAGAACCGGTCTTACAGCTGTTACAGTTGCTGTTCTTTTCTTGCTTGCGCTTCTTATTTCACCTTTATTCTTGGTTATTCCTACTCAAGCTACAGCACCTGCTCTTATACTTGTTGGACTCTTTATGATGTCACCAATTCTTGAAGTAGATTTTAATGATTATACACAAGCTATTCCGGCATTTTTAACTCTTATTATTATGCCATTTGCCTACAGTATTTCTGAAGGTATTATCTTTGGTCTTGTAAGCTTTGTTGTTATTGCTCTTGTTACTAAAAAAACAAAAGAACTTACACCACTTGCAATCTTGCTTACAATTGTGTTTGTAGCAAAATATCTCTTTATATAGTACAATAACTATGCCTGACTAGCTACTAAGCTGGCATAAAATTTAGAAAGGGGAAACTTTATAATGAAGTTTCCCCTTTTTTTATCTTTTCATAAATTAGATGATAGTTTTACAGTTTTTACCTTTTTATTAATACAGTGGTAGTCCTACTCTAATAAATTGCTATAGTGCAAAGAATTTTTCTTTTAAACCTGCCGGAAAAGCAGTAATCTTTCCCTCTTTAGATA
Organism: uncultured Desulfovibrionaceae bacterium; assembly: GCA_964369185.1. Lineage (GTDB taxonomy): Bacteria > Desulfobacterota > Desulfovibrionia > Desulfovibrionales > Desulfovibrionaceae > CAYJAZ01. Next base: position 5,381 of record CAYJEN010000075.1, on the reverse strand, counting down.
CACAAGCGTGAACAGTCGATGCTTCTGCAATAAGCACACTTCTATCTTCATTGTATAAATGATAAGCAAAGCGTACAGATGCTTTTTTCCATTCGCTTACACCTATGTCTATATATATAAGTTCATCATAACCAACTGGATTTCTATATCTAATTTCGGCTTCTCTCACGGGAAGCATAAGATTTGATTTTTCAAGTTCTACGTAGCTAAATCCGATTTCACGCCCTAAAAAGTTTCGTGCTCTCTCACATATATGCAGATATTCTGCGTGATAGAGAACACCCATAGTATCTGTTTCACCATAAGAAATACGGTGTGGCATGCTTGCAATTTTTCCGATTGGTTTTTCAACTCTCATTAGGAAGCAATCTCCTTATTCTCTTTAATTTCATCAACTGGTTGAGGTTCTTTTTTTGTGGAATTTTTTTTCAATCTAATTCCGAAAAATTTCCTTAAAAGTACTTTAGTAGATGAATGTTTTTGGGGTTGTGCGTTTACAGGTTCTGGTAATTTTAATCCATATATTCTTGCAGCTTCTCGAACACACTGAATAGCAAAAGCAATTATAACAGGGCCGGCAATAAGTCCGGCCGCACCAAATACTGCAAGCCCGCATAGAATAGAGAGAAGAAGAACAAAGAATGGTGCATCAATCCCTTTTGAAAGGAAATATGGGCGTAAAAAGTTATCAACAGCGGCAACAACAAGCATTCCCCATGCAACAAGCCCCAGTGCCATGAATGGTGACACAATAAACCATAATACAAAGCTTAAAGGCACCCAGACAAGTGCAGTTCCTATAAATGGAATTGGTGCTACAAGGCAAGCTAAAAGCCCCCAGAAAAAAGGTTCCGGAACTTGGAAGATTACAAATCCTAAAGTACATGCAAGACCTTGGAATAACGCAACAAGTAAAATCCCCATAACAACAGAGCGTAATGCGGCGCGAATTGTTACTAAAAATCTATCAAGCATTCCTTCGCCATAATGAATTATTCTTGAAGCAATTTCTTTTATTTCTTTTGCGTACATGACACATGTAACAGTAAGAATAACAAATAGAAAAAGATGCCATAAAAAGTTGAAAATGCCGCCAGCAAAACCGGCTACACCACTTAATAAGTAGGAAACAATTGTGTTGATTGTTTGATTGATATTTGCTTCAATGTCTGCAATAAAATGTGTAATTTCAGGTATTTCAGAAAGCCATGACTCCGCAAGAGTTATATACTCTTGCACTTGAGGAGGAATTTCCCATCCTGTATCACGCCATTGCTGTAGAAGCCTCACACCATTGATTGCTTGTGGGGTCACCATAAGGGCAACGGTAGAAATCGGCAGAATAAGTGAAAAAACAATAGTAAGTGTAAAAATGATTATAGCTTTTACTTGGGAAAATTTTTCCCTCAAGTATTCATAAAATGGTAAACTTAAAACTGATATACAAATTGCAAGAAAAAGTGTAGCAGGATAAGGAAAAAGCAGTATCCAGCACGATAGAATTGCAAGAAGAATTAAAATTGTTGGCATATTACCTCTGAATATTATTTATTTAATTACTTAGATACTGTTGTCAAAATCGCCTTTTCGATTATGCCCTTAATTTTATAGGGGCAGATTTCAAGAGATTTTCAGTCATTTATGTTTTGATAAACTTCTTCAAATATCTATCATCTTAATAATATAAGGCTTGATATAATGCGAAAATTCATATTCTGGCAACACTATGTAGTGAAATGTATATTCTTTTTTTATCTTTGTCGACAAGTATTTTCCTTAGTATATATGAATATAATTTAATTGATTAAAAAGTTAAAATGCTTAAAAGTCTAGACTTTTTTATTATTTTGGCACATTACTTGCTTTATAGACGTATTATAACTTTAAAAGGGAAAAATTTTCCAAAGAAGGCGTTATGCAATATTCAACACAAACATCATTTAGCTTAGGCAAAAACAAAAGCGCTTCAACATCGTATGATGATATCATAGTTGCTCTTGCCGAGCATGCCCATGAAGCGCTAAAGTCAATTGATGCACGTGCCGAAGAGCTTGAAGAAGCCTTTTTAAATATAGTTTACTATCTTTTTAATAAGCACAACATCAATAGAGATGAAAAAATTGTAATATCACTTACAGAAAATGGTTATCTTCAAACAAATAGCCATCCACAACAGGAAGAAATTTTGAGTTTGCTCGATAGCACTCCGCAATGCCTAAAAATAATGCAAAGGTTAGCCTCTGACGCTATGCTGAAACGTGGTATCCAAAATATTCAAAATTCTCAATCTATTATAAGTGGAAATCCTATAAATTCTCAAGCTGTATATCAAACATCAATTAAAGGTGAACTTTCACATTTTTACTTGATATAAGAATTTACACATAAAACACAACTAAAAAAAGAAAGTACGTTTGATAAAATGTGCTTTCTTTTTTAGCTTGTACTAGATTTATAGATATTGTTTTACATCAAAAGTTTCAAGATCACTACTAAGGTTTTCTAAGCCCGAGATAAAACAGTATGCAAGTTTATTATCCCAAAGTAATTCCGCTGAATAAATATAAGGAAGTATTGTATTTTCGCTTTGATTATAACTATCAATAAGACAAGAATTTAGATGGTCGTCAAGTCTTGCTTGAAGAGGAAGGTAAGGCGAAGGAATGGAAACAAGTATATCTTTTATAATTGGATTTATTGCTATATAGATAACATCATCAGGCAATTGTGGAAGGTCAACTTTAGTATGTTTGATGTGAAAACGCAGAGCTAAAGAATGATTTTCTTTAATCACATCGGCAACTTTTTTTATATTGCGTCTATCAAAATATTCAAGGGTAGAGGTGTCATCAATCATCGAGGTTGTGGAGAGAATATGAATTATTTTCGATTCAAAATGAAAAGAATAAAGAAAGAATACCAACGCAAAAACAATAATAGCAAAGATAAGGCGTGTACCTGAACTCCTTTGTACACTACTTACATAAGCTTTTTCTTTATTTGTGAGAACAGAACGATGAAATAGATTTTTCATAAAATTTTACCTAATAGTAATTATCTTCTTGGTAAAACAATGCCTCTTTTCAGATAGAGTTCAGAGTGAAGATAGGCTAAGTTTTGTGTGAGGCAATCGCTAATTGTTGAAGATGAATTGCTGTTGCATATTTGGAAATGTTTAACAGCTTGACTTTCAACCATAGCGGCATCGTAATTGAGGGTATATTTAAGCTTATCAGGCATTGTGTATTCAATTGATTTTGTATCGGGATTAATCGAGATTGCAAGAGTATTTTCTCCAACGATTTCAGGCATGCCTTTATCTCTAGTGATATGAAAGCTTATGCGTAAGTTTGCATCTTGAAAGAATTTATTCATTGCATCACGAATAGTAATTCTATCTTCTATACTTAGGGTGTCTGTATCATCTTTCATTGATGTTTTTGCCATTATATCTATATATTTATCATGAAAAGAGTAGTTGTGCCAGAATAGGGCAGATAAAGCTATACAGAAAGCTAAAAAGGGTAACAGTAGTCTACGATATCGCATTATTTAATTCCTCGTGAAGCAAAAAATCCTTGAAGTGTGCCGGCTGTTATAATGAAAGCCATGCCTATATAAGCAAGAAATGGAGGGCGTTCTTCAAAAAAGAAAATTCCTATTATAATTGTTACGGCAAGTTGAATGTAGTTGAGTGGAGCTAAATCGCTTGCACGAACGTACTTATATGGTGTTACAAATAATATCTGCCCTAGTAAAGCAAATAAAGACATGAAAAGTATAGCAAGTAATGAAGAGCTTGTAATTGTTTCAGAATTTGGTAGAAAAAATAGAGTAAAAATTGATGAAACCACACAAGAAATAGCATTTCCCCAAAATAATAAAGAAGTTGTAGAAACTTTTCCTGAAACTTTTTTAGTGAGCAGCTGAACAGACATAAAAGAGAACATACCCGTCAATGCAAATGCAAAGCCAATAAATGAGGTGTCGCTAAAAATTGTGGAGTAGTCTAAAGCGAATGGATTTATAATACAAAACATACCGCTAAATCCAAGAAGAACAGTAAACCACTGTCTTAGACCAACCTTTTCATCTAAAACAAAAGGAGAAACAGCCAGTAAGGCTATAGGAGCACAGAAAAAAATACTTGCTGCCATAGATAAAGGAATGAACTGAAAAGCAGAAAAATAGAGTATTGTTCCAAATCCTTGAAAGCAACCACGCAAGATAAGAGTCTTTTTATTATCAGTAAAAAAAACTTCTTTAGCTTTTCCGGAATAAAAAGTATAGCCTAAGATAAGAATTGCTAAAAGCGCATAACGTAAAACGTTTAATAGAGGAGGGCTAAAGCCTGCTTTTATAGCAATATTTCCAATTCCATCACCGATAGCGAATATGGTCATAGAGAGAGCAAAAAGCTTATAACCGGTTGCAGGTGTTTGGGGAAGCATATCTTTTCCTATTGTTAGACTATAACTTATGCATAACTAAAGTATGATAAGCAAAAAGTTGATTGCTGAAATTAAGTCCAAAAGGATAAAATGTCAAGTTTTGATTGTAGTAGATAAAATAATTTTAGAGTAAAGTTTATCTTAAAATTAAACAAAAAACTAACTCTTTCAATTTATAAGACTATTTATAATATACCTAAAACGAATAGAAATAATTAAGCAAATAAAACAAAAAAAATATTTTTTTCTATCTCTATGGATTAATGAGGAAATAATGTATCTAAGTAGAAAAAAGTGTATATAAAATGAAAAAAAGCACAAAATAGGCTTTACAAAAAATTAAATTTGTATTATATATTTAACAAGCTCTTCTTCGACTTAATATTACGTTGAACGTATGTTCTTGTAATAAACTCATCCTCTCCCGTGCTTGCCTTATTGTTTAGATGCTAAGTCTATCATAGGTTCATGGGTTTTCTTGTAAGATATGGAAATGTGATAGATTAAACATATTCCTCTTCATAATACTCTCCTCAGACAGGGGCTCATCGCATCGGGTGGTGAGCCTCATTCATTTTAATTTCTAGATAGTGTCGTCAAATTCATTCTTTTGCATTTTTGACTTTTTATAGTCTAGGCAAAAGATGATTTTTTACTCGGTTTATGTATGTTTTTGATACACTGCACCTCATAAAAAATCCCTTTTAGTTGAAAACTCCACAAAATCTTTGAATTTGACGACACTATCTAGCCTTATAAAGTTTTGAAACACAACTCAAAAAAATAGCCTCTGTTATCGAACTTATTTATGAACGGATAGCAGAGGCTTTATTATAAATTATGAAATTAATATTTTATATTTATAAGAGAATCACGGATTTCGTTAGGTTGAACTTTTGCAAGTTGCTTTAGTACAATTAAAGCATTGTT
>CAYJEN010000074.1:0-7111 GCA_964369185.1 uncultured Desulfovibrionaceae bacterium | reverse complement strand
ACATTGTTGCTCTATTGAAAAATCAGGGTAGATGTGGACTTGTTTTGCCTGATGGTATTCTTTTTGGTGATGGCGTAAAAGCGAGCATAAAAAAGCATTTACTTGAACAATGCAGTTTACACACAATTATAAGGCTACCTAAAAGTGTTTTTGCTCCATACACAGGAATTAATACAAACTTGCTTTTCTTTACCAAGGGTATGCCAACAAAAGAAATATGGTTCTATCGTTTAGAAATGCCTTCAACACACAAGAATTTTTCAAAAACAAAACCTATGGATAAACTTCATTTCGACCCTGTTCGCAATTGGTGGAATAACAGAGAAGAAAGTGTAGTATCGCAACTCGTTAGCATTGATGAAATCATTGCAAATAATTATAATTTAGATTTTTGTGGTTTTCCTCATGAAAGCGAAGAGGTATTACCGCCTGATGAATGTATAGCGCAATATTTAGAAAAAAAATCAAAAGTAAATAGTCAAATTCAAGATATTTTAGAGCGTATTCAGCTTGTGATGAATAATAAGGATTAAAAATGAAAGCAAGCGAATTACGAAAATCTATTCTTCAAGCTGCTGTTCAAGGAAAACTTGTGTCTCAAAACCCACAAGACGAACCTGCAAGCGAGCTCTTTAAACGTATCCAAGCAGAAAAAGAACAGCTTATCAAAGATAAAAAGCTAAAAAAAGAAAAGCCCTTGCCAGCTATTACAGAAGAAGAAATTCCTTTTGAATTGCCACAAGGGTGGATTTGGTGTCGATTGGGGGATTTAACATCGAAAATTGGAGCTGGAAGTACTCCAACTGGTGGACGTAATGTTTATAAAACAAGTGGTTATAAATTAATTAGATCTCAAAATGTCTATAATGATGGTTTACGACTCGACAATGTTGCCTATATCGATTCTGTAACCCACGACAAAATGGAAGGAGCATCGGTATATTCTGGTGATATTCTTTTAAACATCACGGGAGCTTCTATAGGTAGGTGTTGTATTGTACCAAAAAGTTTTGATGTAGGACACGTAAATCAACACGTTATAATAATAAGACCTCTTGCTAGCAATATATGCAAATATTTACATAACGTATTGGTTTCAAATTATATACAACAGACCATCATGGATATTCAAGTTGGCGTGTCACGAGAAGGGCTAAGTGGTGTAAAACTTAAGAACTTCCTAATTCCCCTCCCACCACTTGAAGAACAAAAACGCATAGTAGCAAAAGTTGATGAACTTATGGCTTTGTGTGACGAACTAGAAAAAGCAGAAAAAACAGCTGATAATCTTGATAAAAACTTTTTTTCAAATCTTCCTAAATCAATCTTGCAATCTGCAATAAAAGGGGAACTTGTACCTCAGTGCCCAACAGATGAATCTGCAAGCGAGCTCTTTAAACGTATCCAAGCAGAAAAAGAACAGTTTATCAAAGATAAAAAGCTAAAAAAAGAAAAGCCCTTACCTGCTATTACAGAAGAGGAAATTCCTTTTGAATTGCCACAAGGTTGGATTTGGTGTAGATTGGGGGATTTAACATCGAAAATTGGAGCTGGAAGTACTCCAACTGGTGGACGTAATGTTTATAAAACAAGTGGTTATAAATTAATTAGATCTCAAAATGTCTATAATGATGGTTTACGACTCGACAATGTTGCCTATATCGATTCTGTAACCCACGACAAAATGGAAGGAGCATCGGTATATTCTGGTGATATTCTTTTAAACATCACGGGAGCTTCTATAGGTAGGTGTTGTATTGTACCAAAAAGTTTTGATGTAGGACACGTAAATCAACACGTTATAATAATAAGACCTCTTGCTAGCAATATATGCAAATATTTACATAACGTATTGGTTTCAAATTATATACAACAGACCATCATGGATATTCAAGTTGGCGTGTCACGAGAAGGGCTAAGTGGTGTAAAACTTAAGAACTTCCTAATTCCCCTCCCACCACTTGAAGAACAAAAACGCATAGTAGCAAAAGTTGATGAACTTATGGCTTTGTGTGAAGGATTTAAAGCATTGTAAAGGAGTTTAGAATGATGCAAGATAAAGAGACAATTTTTAGAATCTATTTTGATACAGATAATTCTGAGCTTACACCTGCTGAAGCTATCAGAACAATAAGACTTCTTGAAATCGCAAGACTAGACTTTCAAAAGAATATTTTAAATAAAAAATCTAAGATTAAGATAAAAATTAAGCCATCTAAACATGGATCATATGACTTTATTGTAGGTATCATCTGTGGTGTTGGTATCAACATCACAACGGATTGTGTAAAAGCTTTTCTTCAGGGATTAGGATTAAATCCCGTTGATGCATTAGAAAATCTTGGATTATTCATTAAGGATTTTTTCAAAATCTTTTTGTCTACACCTCAAAAAGAACTGGAGCCATTACTTGCTACGGCTCAAATTAACAACTTAAACTTTGATAATACTCTTACTGAAAGAAGTGCGTTATTTAAAGAACTTGATTTAAATACTGATATAAAAGGTATTGGCTTTGGCACAGACTGTGATTTAATTACACCACCTAACTACTATAAATATATCACCGAAGATCTTATACGCCCATTACCTGATGAGCACTATTACCAAAAAGTAAAAATTTGGCGACCAGTTGTTGCAGAAAGTAAAGAAAAAGCAAAATGGGGCTTTATTGATTCAAGTTCAAAAAAGCCTATATACACGAATATTTCTGACTATTCCTTTCTTGATAAAGTTCAATCTGGTACTTGTTCTATAAAAAGTAGCCCAAGTGATGACTACATACAATGTAAAATAAAATACGAGAAAGAAATAAAAAATGGTAAAGAAAGAATTTCTAATATTACAATTTTAGAAGTATATACATTTAATGCAAAAACACTAAAACCGTTGCCCGGCGATTTTCAAGTTAATTCTCCAACAGTAAAAAATAGTAATTTACAGGCTACATTATTTGACTAAGAGGTATTCAATGAATGATACAATCAAAGAACACATAATTGCAGCATATAAATTTTGCCATGATTATAATCAGCTTGGTGTAAGTGGGCGACTAGCAATAGCCGTTAATGACTATAAAACTATTAAACAAGCTTTAACAGATGTAGCTTATTTTTATGACGGAGTAAATCAAATTTATAAATCTGAATTATTAAGAATTATAGACAATCTTCCTCATAATCGAAATCCATATACCCAAAACGTTACCATTAATGCAATGGCATTTGCCCAGCTATGTACTCTTATACGTGTATTGTACAATGAAGTTACAACTGAAACTTTTGACTGGTGGAACTATATCCACCCACGTATTATTGAACTTAGTCAAAAGCAGTTCAATGATGGGCACTACTCAAATGCAGTTAAAGATGCTTTTATAGAAATTTGCCTCGTAATAAAGAAGTATCGACAAGAAAATAATTTATCCTATATCACAAGCGAAGCAGATATGATTAGAGCAACCATAAGCAAAGCTCCATCTACTCTTTCTTTTAATGCCTGTTTAACTCTTACAGAAAAGAACATTCAAGAAGGTTATGCTAAAATTTTTGATGGAGCAATACAAGGAATTAGAAATCAAGGAGCTCATGATAATGCCAATATTCCCGAGGCAGAAGCTGCACGAAAACTTATGCTTGCAAGCGAATTAATGTATAAACTTGATGAGGCTATTGAATATGGTGAAGAACTCAATTCTTAATACAGGGGTATATATTTACCATTAGTATGGATAAGAAAGAAAAAGGAACTTTTAGATAAGCTGGCTTTGTTGAATATATCGAAGGAGAGGGGATAATGAAGTTTGTAAGGTGAGTAGTGCTCGGTAATACTCCATAAAAAACTAGTGCACTTTAGTAAAAAATCTGATATAAATTTATCAAGATAACTTCAATGAAGAATGCTAATTTTGTAGTCTTCAATTTATTGTGTTGTTTCTATAGAATTAATGTATTAAACTTAAAAAGGAAAATATTATGCAAGAAAAATGGTATGAAGATAATGATAAAGAAGATGCTACATTCTCTACACTAGACGAGTATGATATAACATCAACTCCTAACGATTTTAATATTTCTACTATTTTTAGTTTAATAGATAATGCTGTTATTCAAATCCCACCTTTTCAACGAAACTATGTATGGGATGAAAAAAGGGCTTCAAAATTAATAGAGTCTATAATTCTTGGTTTGCCAGTTCCCCAAGTATTTCTGTATGAAGCTGGCAAAAATAATTTTTATGTAATTGATGGACAACAAAGACTTCTATCAATATATTTTTTTATGAAGCAACGCTTCCCAACAAAAAAAGGAAAAATAGCTCTTAGAGAAGTAATGAGTGGTGGGAAAAAAATAGATCAAACCTTATTTGCTAATGAGGAATTATTTAAAAATTTTAGTTTAAATCTTCCAACTTTGACTAACGAGGAAAATGGAAATGATGCTAAAAATAAACTTGACAAAAAAAAATATGATACATTAGGCGAATATAAGTATACATTTGAAATTTTACGAACAATTCGTACCGTAGTTATTAAACAAAATGAGCCAAACGATGATAGCTCAATATATGAAATCTTTAATAGATTAAATACTGGGGGACAAAATCTATCTGCTCAAGAAATCAGAATGAGTCTATACTATTCAAAATTTTATGAAATGTTATTAGAAATTAATAAAGATTCTAGATGGAGAAAACTATTAAACCAAGATACACCAGATAATAGACTAAAAGATATTGAAATACTGATGAGGTCTTTTTCTTTATTAATTTCAGGTCAAAATTATACAGCACCACTCGGTAAATTTTTAAATACTATATCAAAAGAAACATGTAAGTTTGCCGATGAGAAAATTTTGTATTGTAAAAAATTATTTGATTCATTTTTAGAAAGTTGTAGTAAGTTACCCACAGGTGCCTTTTGTACAGCTAATGGTAAATTTATAATATCATTATTTGAAGCTGTTTTTGTTGCCACCTGTGAAAAGGCTTATCGCGAAGAAGATTTTTTATGCAAAAATATTTGTTCTAATAGCCTGTTAGATTTAAAAAACAATACGAACTTTAAATCTTTATCACAAGACGGCGTTGCATCTGTTGCCAAGGTGTTAGGTAGAATCAAAGAAGCAAGAGTAAACCTCACCTTTGAGAATAGGTAGTGCCATGTCACAGCCAATTAAAAATTTAGTTGATGAAGCGGAAGACCTAAAAAAATTCCTTATAGATAATGCACAGCTTTCTTTAAGTATAAGTGTTGATGAACACTTCAGAAAAGTTCTACTATTATCTTGCGCAAGTTTGTATGAAAAAGAACTATGTGAAATGTTAAAAGCTTTTATAGTTAAAGAAACAAAAAATTGTATGATACATAGCTTTGTTACAAATAAAGCTATTGAAAGACAGTATCATACCTACTTTCAATGGAAAGATCTAAAAAATATTAATAGCTTTTTAGGGCTTTTTGGAGAAGAATTTAAAAGTAAAATTTCAAATGAAATTAGTAGTAATAGTGACTTAAAAATGCAAATGAAAGCATTTCTCGAAATTGGAAGTGAACGAAATAAATTAGTACATGAAAACTTTCTAATCTATAAGCTAAATAAAACTTTTCAAGAAATTTTAATTCTACATAGTAATGCAGAAAAATTTCTTACTTACTTAAAGAGCTTATTTTAAATCTGCCTAGGAAATATATATGACATTGGAAATATCTCTATATAGTGAAGTAAAACTCCTTTTAGAAACGGCAAGAAGTTCAGTCTATAAAACCGTGAATATTACAATGGTTATCTGTTATTGGAATATAGGGAAAACTATTGTTGAAAAGCAGGGCGGTGCGAACAAAGCAGAATACGGTGACAAGCTTATTGTAAATCTTGCTAAAGAACTTACAAAGGACTTTGGAAAAGGTTTTAGTACAACTAATCTTAAGTATATGCGCCAATTTTATATGCTTTTCCCAATTAATCAGACACTGTCTAGCGAATCTCAAATAAGTCAGACACTGTCTGACCAATTGGAAGGTAAATCAACAAATGGACAATTACAAATAGATTTAGCAAATAGGTTCAGGTTGACATGGTCACATTATTGTCACTTGTTACGCATTGAAAATCCACTTGCACGACAATACTATGAAGAGGAAGCAATAAAGGGAAACTGGAGTGTAAGACAACTTCAAAGGCAAATTTCAACTCTTTACTATGAAAGACTCCTCGCAAGCCGAGAGAAAAAGTCTGTTGTTGCGGAAATGCAAAGCTTGACTCTTTCGCCTGCTCGTCCTGAAGATATTATAAGAGACCCATATATTTTGGACTTCATCGGAATAAAGGAAAATACAAAATTTCTGGAAAGGGATATAGAGCAAGCCCTCATAAGTCACTTACAAGAGTTTTTGCTTGAGCTTGGAAACGGTTTTTCATTTGTAGCCCGACAAAAACGCATTACTTTTGACAACAAACATTTTTATATAGACTTGGTTTTTTATAATTATGTGCTTAAATGCTTTGTTATTATTGATTTAAAGCTTGGTGAACTCACTCATCAAGATTTAGGACAAATGCAAATGTACGTAAACTATTATGAAAGAGAGTTGCTAAACGAAGGCGATAATCCGCCGATTGGTATAGTTCTTTGCGCAGATAAAAATGAATCAGTTGTAAAATACACTCTTCCTGAAAATCAAAATCAGATTTTTGCCTCAAAATATAAGCTTTATCTCCCAAGCGAGGAAGAATTAAAAGCAGAACTTGATAAAGAACTTAGTGTTCTGGGCGATGACTTTATTTAACAAATTCCCCTTAGATAACGCTTTCGGGAAATTCTTAGTTGAGTGCTTTTTTATAACCTAAAAACTCTTTTCTCATGACCCAAATATGACCCAAATTAAAATTCGCTATTCGTAAGTATTTGAAATCATACATCGCAATGCACGCTATGCACAAGATGAAAAAGCGATGAACTTAGTGTCGATTTTTTATATTGTTAAAGGATAATCTATTGATTTATAATACTATATTTAAATCAAATTAGTTATAAATTATTATCTAAATTGAGATATTCCGACTGCCTGTTAATCACTAGGTTGGCGGTTCAAGACCGTCTCGGGGAGCCA
>CAYJEN010000073.1:0-7387 GCA_964369185.1 uncultured Desulfovibrionaceae bacterium | reverse complement strand
GCGAACTTTTTCATGAAAATCTTTTTCTTCGGCTTCAAATTTTCCTTCATCAAGTTTTTGATTTGAATTTCTACCTTTTGCACGTGCTAAGCCAGTTTCTACGTCTAAATCCAGAAGGATTGTAATATCGGGAAGTTTTTTATTGCAGGTGAAATCCATAAAGGTATCAAGCAAAGCTAAATCAAGTCCGCGAGCATAGCCTTGATATGCTATTGTTGAGTGAATATATCTATCACACAGCACAACTTTATTTTCAGCTAATGCAGGGAGGATTACTTTGTCCACATGTTCGGCTCTATCTGCTAAAAAGAGAAGAAGCTCTGCTCTTGGTGAAATACTTTCTTCTTGAGAAGAGAGGAGTATAGGGCGGATTTTCGCTCCAAGTGAAGATCCACCGGGTTCACGCGTTTTACATAAAGGAATATTGTTTTCAATAAATTTTTGCTCAAGCCCTTTAATAAGTGTGCTTTTTCCTGAACCTTCAATACCTTCTATAGTAATGAACATTGTTCTAGCTCCTGTTTTTCTTTCTCAGCAGTTTTACTTATTTCTTCAGCTGGTGATGGAGTCATTTGGACTTTACACAATTGGCGGTTCAAAAGATTATTCCAACCAGACCATGCCATGCCTTGTTCATCATCTTGTTCAGGAACAGCTTGTGTTATTTGAGCAATTTTAGCATCTATATTATCAGCATAGTGAAGAATGAAAGCTTCTGCTGTTGATGGCGTCTTAGGTGAGCCGTATTCAAGTTCGCCATGATGACTTAAAATCAAATGCTTGAGATGGAGTTCTAGATGTCTGTCAACATTTGCTTTAGAGTAGTAAGGCTCAAGAATTTCCATGCCTAAACTGATATGACCGACAAGCTTTCCTACATTTGTATATTCAGTTCCAAGCGCACCCGAAAGTTCTTCTATCTTGCCGATATCATGGAAAAGCGCCGCAACTATAAGAATTTGTGTGTCTAGTTGTGGATATAAAGATGCAATAGCTATACAGTTTTTGCAAACAGATAAAGTATGCTCAAGAAGACCATGAAGATAAGCATGATGAACTGACTTTGCACCTGGGGCAGTAAGAAAGTAAGGTGCTACTCTAGGGTCAGCAAATACAGCTGAAACGAAATCTTTCCACGGTTTATAGGTAAGATATCCATCAATAATGATTTGAAGTTCTTCAATCATATCGGATTGTTGACGTGGGCTTGAAGCAATAAAGTGACTTAAATCAAGAGCTTTAACTTCATCTTCTTCCAATAGTCTAAATTCATTGATTACAAGCTGGATATTGTCTCTATAGCTTTGAGCTTTAGCTTCTATTGATACAAAAGTATTTGTAGGAAGTTCTTTAAATAGGGTAGAAAGTGGTGCCCATATTTTGCAGTCCACTTGCATTGAGGAGTCCGCAATTTTTATTCCCCAAAAAGGGTCGCCTCTTTGAGTTGTGCCTTGTTGCGCTGATTTTAAAAAGTATACACCTTTTACTAAATCTCCATTTCCTATATCTTTTAAATAAATATGCATATTATCCCTTGATGCGTATAGTAATGTCGCCCTCTGAGTGGCCTTTAAGTTTTTCTAACATACCCTTTACTGCCCCCGCTATAATCTCTTCAACGAAGGGATTTACATTTAAAGGCATGTTATTGATGCTAATATCAATGTTTTTTGTGTTTTTAGGAGTGCAAGATTCTACTGTACATTTGCCTAGAATAATATCTTGTGCAAGTTCATGACAAGATTTTTTTCCGCAAGCTTTACAGTTTAACCCTGCAAGAATAAAGGCTTTTTCGTGCATGAATTTAGCAAGTTCGTCAAGTCTGTCAATTGTAAAGTGGGGAACAATATTTGTGGCTGTGCTTTCATCAAAGCCATAAGTTGCAACTGCAAGTCCTGCACTTAGTTCACGAAATTCATCTTTTGAACGAAGACAAACTACTCGAGGGAGAATAGTTTCCTTTTTGCCGCCTTCAATGAGCAAAAGTTTATTTTTACATTGAGGCAGTGTATTAAGAAGAGTTCTTTCTTCTCCGTATATGGTGATACTTTCGCTTGAAGAAATTCCAAAAACAGTTCGATTTTCATTCACCATACGTGCGGTATCAGTTCCCTCTTGATCAAAAGAGTGATGGGAAAACTTTAAATAATCTGAATGAATTGAAGCTTTTTCCCATTCAGCAAGTATAAGTTCTGAAAGTTTTGTCTTGCCGGATTTTTTATATCCTATAATACTAATTGCACGCATAGCCCCTCCACGAGGGGACATTATACTAATTTCTTCAAAAAAGAAAGTAAGAATTTTAGTAAAAAAAGTATTTTTTATATCTGTCTATTGTAAGGAGTTTTTTAAAAGAATGAAATTAAATTGCTATAAGCGATTAAATCACTTGACAGAATGTTTGATTTGGGGATATAAGAATCTAAACAATATCTGAATACTATTTTTATAGGAATAACAACAATGCAATACCAAAACCAAGCAACATATTATGTTCAGCAAGCCGAAGTATTTTTCTTTGGTTCTTTTTGGTATTTTACTCAGCCCTGTGGTGAGAAGTATTGCTAGTTGCTAAAACATAAATTTACTTCGGACCGCAGGCTCATGTCAGCGGTCCGATTTTTTTATATACTCGCCCCTGACATAGCTTTATGGTCCTAGTACAAAAACCTAGGAGAGAAAGTCATGAGTATCGGCAAACAAAAACGCTTAAACAAGATTATCCGTAAAGACAGTAAACGTGCTATCATTGTTCCTCTTGATCATGGTGTAACCATTGGCGCAGAAGAGGGAATTGAAAACATCAAAGACGTAGCTGATGATATAGCAGATTGCGTAGATGCACTTCTTATGCATAAGGGCTTAGTTCGTTATTCCGGACTTTGTGAAGAGCATAGTGACACAGCTTTGATTGTACATTTATCAGCATCATCAATCCTTACTCCTAATGTAAACACAAAAAGAATTGTAGGCTCAGTTGAGGAAGCAATTAGACTTGGTGCAGACGGTATTTCAATCCACGTAAACATCGGTGATGAAAACGAAGGTCAAATGCTTTACGATGCTGGTATGATGGCAGAAGAATGTAATAAGTGGGGTCTACCACTTCTTATGATGCTATACGGACGCGGACCTAAAATCATTAATGGTTTCGACCCTAAAGTAGTTGGCCATTGTGCAAGAATAGGCGCAGAATTAGGTGCGGATATTGTAAAAGTTTGTTACACCGGTGATATTGAAAGCTTCTCAAGAGTAGTTAATGCTTGCCCTGTACCTGTTGTTATTGCAGGCGGTGATCTCATCAACGATTCAAAAGATTTATTAAGAATGGTATACAATTCATTAAAAGCAGGTGGTTCAGGTTTATCAATAGGTAGAAATGTTTTCCAACACCCTGACCGTAGACTTCTTTGCAAAGCACTTAGAGATATAGTTCATCATAATAAAGAACTAGATGAAGTTTTGGCTCAATATAATCTTGATACAAAAGATTTAAAAGCAAAAGTTCATAATATTGCATAATTATATAATATAAATTAGACTCACTTAAAATTCACTAACTACGAGAAAATCATGTCAAAAATCTACTATAAAAGTGTTCCATTTTCCAAAGAAGATATAACCCTAGCTCTAGAGTCAGGAGTTGATGGCTTAATTGTTCCACGTGAAACTGTTGATTCAACAGCAAGTCTTGCCAGAGTAGAAGTCTATTCAGATATAGAAATGCCAAGTGTTGCAATGAATGAGAAAAAAGACGAAGAAGAAATCTGTGTCCGTTTGATAGCAGGGGAAAGAGTTGTGCTTGCAAAAGGTTGGGAGATTATTCCTGTTGAAAATCTACTTGCTCAAACTCGTTCTGTTCATGTTGAAGTTTCTGACTTGGCTGAAGCTAAACTTGCTTCAGGAATCTTAGAATGCGGTGTTGAAAGTCTTGTTGTATTACCAGATGCACTTATGAGTTTGAAGAGCATAGTTGAAGAATGCCGTCAATCACAAGGTAAAGAAGAGCTTCAAATTGCGGAGATTGTAGAAGTTAGCACAGTTGGTTTAGGTCATAGAGTTTGTGTAGATACATTATCAGTTTTCAAAAAAGGTCAAGGAATGCTTGTAGGAAATAGTAGTGCATTCACATTCTTAGTTCATGCAGAAACTGAATCTAATGAATATGTAGCGGCAAGACCTTTTAGAGTTAATGCCGGTGGAGTACACGCTTATGCGGTTCTTCCGAATGATAGAACATGCTATCTTGAAGAACTTCGCGCAGGCGATGAAGTATTAGCAGTAAATGCAGATGGTACAACAAGTCTTGCTATAGTTGGAAGAGTAAAAGTAGAAGTTCGCCCGATGTTAAAAGTTGTAGCAAAAATGAACGATACTTTAGGAACTATTTTCTTACAAAATGCTGAAACTATAAGACTTACTTTAGCAAGCGGAGAACCTATAAGCGTTGTTCAACTTAAAGAAGGCGACAAAATTCTTTGCAGGGAAGATCAAGCAGGTAGACACTTTGGAATGCGTATAACAGAAGATATTAAAGAATTATAAATCAATTTAGGAAGATTTAGTATGCCCGAATATAATACTGAAGAACTCGGTAAATATACAAGTGAAATCAGAAAGGTTGATAAAGAACTCATAGAGCTTCTCAATGCTAGAGTAAATTTAAGTCTTAGAGCTGATTGTTTGAACAAAGAAAATGACGAATCTTTATCAGAAAAGCATATTCAAGCGATATGGAGAGAAATACTTTCAGCTACTCGTGATATACGTTCAGATTTTAAAGCCGCCTACTTAGGACCGGAAGGAACATTTTCTTATTATGCAGGTCAATCATACTTAGGTTCATCTACAAAATTTGAACCATGTACTGACTTTACAGAAATTTTCCAAAAAGTAAGTAGTGGAACATGCTCTGTTGGGGTTGTTCCTCTTGAAAATTCACTTTATGGAACAGTAGGACGTTGTTTCGATTTATTTGGTCTTTATAATGTGAAGATAGAAGCAGAATTTTATTCAAGAATAGAACTTAGTCTTTTAAGTAAAGAGAGTTCATTAATGAATATAAAAACAGTTTATTCACATTCTCAGCCATTAGGGCAGAGTGTAAACTGGTTAACAGCTCATCTTCCTAATGCTAAGCGTGTGAGTGTTGAATCATCAGCATTAGCAGCCCATTTAGCAAGTAATGAAGAAGGAGCGGCGGCAATTGCTCACCCAAAAGTAGGAGAAACACTAAAACTTAACTCATTAGCGCATTCGATAGAAGATGACCAAAAGAATTGGACGAGATTTGTAATTATTTCAAATGGTAATACAAATCAAAATCTTCTTGAGAAATCAGATATTGATAAATCTTCTGTGCTTTTCACAATAAAAGATAAATCTGGCGCATTAGTTGAAGTATTGAATATGTTTGCTAAAGAGCAAGTAAGTCTTCAAAAATTGGAATCTCGACCAATGCCGGGCGAATGCTGGAAATATTTATTTTTTGCCGATCTTTCATGTGATATATGCGATAGTAAATATCAGCAAATGATTGATGAAATCAGCGAATATTGCACTTCTTTTAAAGTTCTTGGTTGCTATACATCAGGACAAAATTTTCATACACAATAATAAGGAATATTTATGATACGCCTCCATGCTCCCACATCAAAGTCTTTATCACATAGAACATTAATTGCAGCGGCTTTAGCTCCCGGAGAGTCAGTAGTCCGAAATGTATTAAACTGTGATGACACAAAAAAGACAAGAGCTATTCTAGAGTCAGCCGGTGCAAAAATAGAAGCAATCCAAACTAATGATATTTCAGGTGATTGGAAAATCATAGGAATGCAGAATGGACCTCTAGGAAGCGCAGAAAAAGAAAATCCAACACTTTGCGACGTGGGGGAATCCGGTACAAGTTGCAGACTTCTAACCGCAATTCTAGCAGGAGGTAAAGGCTACTTCAAACTTTATGGAGTAGAGCGTATGCACGAAAGACCTATAGGTGCTCTTGTGAAATCTCTTCGTGAAATGGGTGCAGTAGTTGAAATGGAGAAAGATGGATACCCTCCACTATTAATAGGTGATGGTTTAAATTCAAAAAATCTTAATGGTCAAAACATAGAGATAGCACTAGATGAATCAAGTCAATACCTTTCAGGCTTACTATTAATGGCACCATTTTGTGATGAAGATGTAAGCTATCTTCCCGTAGGAAAAAAGATAGTTTCATTCCCATATGTAGCTCTTACACTTCAAATAATGGAAAGTTTCGGTATAGAGTGCTCAATTGAAACTTTAGATGGCACACTAATTGATGACTGGAAAGAACGTTCAGAAATTTCACCGAATGAAGTCCGTATAAAAGTAAAGAAAGGTACTTACAAAAGCGGAGAACATACAGTCGAAGGTGATTGGTCAGGCGCATCCTACTTATTAGCTGCCGGAGCAATAGGCAAAGAAGCAGTTGAAGTAGTAGGATTGGATATAAATTCATCACAAGGCGATAAAGCTCTTCTCGATATTCTAAAACAAATGGGAGCGAAAGTAGAAGCTACTCAAGAATCTGTAATAGTTACACCATCAAAATTAACTGGTATTACGGTAGATATGAATGCTTGTCCCGACATTGTGCCAACGGTAGCAGTTCTTGCCGCATGTGCAGAGGGAGTAACTCGTATAACAAACGTACCACACCTCAGAGTAAAAGAGTGCGATAGGTTATCCGCAGTTGCATCAGAGCTTATACGTGTAGGCATAGATGTTGAAGAACTAGAAGATGGAATCATAATTCAAGGAAAAGGGAAATTTCCAACATTACCACCACACACACTCTTTCAAACATATAATGACCACCGCCTTGCAATGTCAATGTCACTCTTTGGATTACATGGCGCATCTATAGACTTCGACGATAAGAAAGTAGTGAAAAAGTCATTTCCTACCTTCTGGGAAGTAATGAGTAAGTTAGGGGAGTAGAAGGAAACCACTGTGGGAAAGGGAAAAGCACAACTTTGACAGGGAACTTTTCCCACGTTTAGGTTTTCCCTCTCCCCCAGACCCCTATCAGTTTCCTTGCAAATTTTTCAATTCTCATCGCATATAATTATGTGGTGAGTTGTTAGTTTAATGGTGGCGATGAGGAGAAAGTTAGTAGTCATCTTTAGTTATTTATCTCTAAATTGGTTGAAATAATATATTTTGACGTCAAAGGAAGAATTTTATTTGTAAACACTTTCCTTTTTATGAGCTTGCGAATAAAAAGAAAAGGGGGTTGCAAGGGGAATCATTCACTTTGCCCGTCGGAGACAAAATATAATCTATTGATTTTCCATAAGAAACATAAAAATCTAAAAAATCTAAAAAAAGTGCTTGACTTTTTATCGAGTTTCGTAGATAA
>CAYJEN010000072.1:0-7447 GCA_964369185.1 uncultured Desulfovibrionaceae bacterium | reverse complement strand
TTTTTCGACTTTACAATAAAGGTTATTCAAATCAAGCTATTAGCGACGAGCTAGGCATTTCTTATGCCAGCGTTGAGCGGTATTATCACGAAATAACGATTGCTAAAAATAAGCATTTACTGACTATGCTTTGATATAGTACAAAAAAAGTGTTATTGAATTTTGTCATAAATTTCTATAAATAAAAAGAAGTATAGGAGTAATTATGACTAAGAAAATACAACGAAGTTATACGGCAGAATATCGAGCCAATGCGGTCTCCTTAGCTAAGGAGATTGGCGCTAAGCAAGCGAGTAATCAACTAAATATTCCGGTTGATACTCTCTACACATGGCTTTATAAGGCTAAACAAGGAGATTTACCTCTATCACCCATAGATCCGGAACCGAAAGAATCTTTAAAGCTTGTTGAGCGTGTAAAGCAGTTAGAAAAAGAAAATGCAATGCTAAAAAGTGAAAATAATCAGCTTGTTAGAGATAGAAAAATACTCGAAGATGCCGCTGTTTTTTTCGCAGCTCGCCAAAAGAAATAGGGAAACGATTACGATTTCAATATATTCATGAACATAGCCACAAAGGAGAAATTGCGAATTATTGCAAACTCATGAAGGTAAGTGTTTCAGGCTATAGCAAGTATATAAAATCGTTGTCAAAACCTTATAAGTATGCCGAACTTTTGGCGTCTATTGAGGCAATTTTACAAGAAGATGACTATAATAAAACGTATGGAAAACTAAGGACTTATGAAAAGCTTCAATTAGATTATGACTGTCCATACAGTTATCATACGGTGTCAAAGGTTATGCGAGAACATGGTTTACTTCAAAAAAGAAATAATCCTAAAGGGTTAACGAAATCAGATAAAGAGGCTCATAAAAGTGACGACTTACTTAATCGTGATTTTACAGCCATAGAACCTTGTCAAAAACTTGTAACAGATATTACAGAATTTCAATGCCGCGATGGAAAAGTCTATCTCAGCGGAATATTTGATTGTTTTGATAACGCTTGCTTAGCATTATCAATTTCAGACAACATGAAAACGGAGCTTGTGATTGATAGTTATCGCTCTCTTTTGAGCAGGTATGATGTGAAAAACGCTATCAGTCATAGCGATAGAGGTAGTCAATATACAAGCAAGGAATTTAGAAAAATGCTTAACGATAACAAGATAATACAGAGTATGAACTCAGCATCGGGCAGATGTCATGACAATGCTAAGTGCGAAAGCATGTGGGCAAGAGGAAAAGAAGAAATGAAGTCCGTACACAAATTTAGTAAGCTTTCCAAAACAGAAGCATCTTCAATAATTTACGACTACTATTTAGACTACTGGAATAATAGAAGAATTTGTTCTTCTATTGGAGGTTTACCCCCAATGACTAAAAGAGGAGCTTATTATGAAAGTCTGTTAGATTTGGCTGCATAAAAAATATGATCAAATTCACTGACACTTAATTTGACAGTTTCACAATGTTAAAAGCTGTACTACTCATAAGATTTATACCTTTGCTTGTTTTTTCTTTTTCGGTTTTGGGAGAGGAGTAATTTTTTCAAGAATTGTAACGATTTTAATAGCAAGCTCTTGGTCGTCGATATCTAAAATAAAATGCTCTTTTGCTCCTTTGTAGGGTACTCCTTTTTCTGGAGTAGAAAGTTCTTTTTCGATTTGTTCAAGCTTTTTTACATAAACAGTGTTATCGCACACCAAGAGAATAGGTTTGTCATTTGCATAAACCATATATTCGCCGAATATTTTACGATATCTGATTGCCCCGATAGATTGGGCTGAGTCAATCTGTTCACAAACAAAGTCAATAAATTCTTGTGATGTGGGCATGGTGTTGCCTTCTGTTGATGTGTGTAAATAAATTAGGATTATAAATAGTTAGCAATTTTTTCTTGTAAGAGAGGAATAGTTTTATGTATCTGCCATGTTGAAAAATGATAAGTATAAAAGAAAGTGACATTTTTAATCAGTTGTTCTGACAATGGTTTTACGTCAGAGTGTAATTCTTTAAAAAAAGAGTGATTTTTTTGCAAAACTTTGAGGTATTGCTTGTAAAAATCAGACGAAACTAAGACAAGTTTTTTATCTCCAGTAAATATTGAATCTTCAAGCCATTTTAGATGATGGGGATTTAGCATTTCAAGAAAAAGTTTTTTATTTTCACATCGTTGACCAACTGTAGGAACATCAAGAAGTTCAACAAAGGAGATTTTATCAGCAGCATCTTGCGATAGCTCTATTTTTGCAAAATTCCTGTGGTATGGTACACCATCTTTTGTTTTATCAAAGGGATAGTTTTCGTGTAAAAATGGGTGATGCACACCATACTTCTTCCAAAAAGCAACTCCATCATTATGATATTCCACAATAAGTTGAAAAAAATCTTTATGCTCACGTATCTCTTCACTATAGTTTGCATCATAACCAAGAATAATAATACTTGCTTTTGCGGGGTGCTGACCTTGATAGGGTTTATCTGTAAACATTTTAACAAATTCTTGATTCGGATGTTTTTGATAGTTTTTTTCTTCCATTTAGTGCTCCATATATTATAATAGACTACTTTTTCTTCAAATTGCTGTAAACAAGCTTACCAAGGTAATCAGCAATGAAGTTGAGCATTTCTTTATTTTCAAACATGGTGTTATACATTTGAATATTTTCTTCATAAAGTGATATAGCAGTCTTGTTGATAAAATCTTTCTCAAAGCGTTGAATAAAGGTCTTTTCATCACTTCCTTTTGCCATGTTTTGCCAAAATTTATCCTTAACGTAACGGTCGTGATACTGCATCATGAGCTTGTCTTGGTCAGTGAAGTTTGTATGGTATTTTTCATTGATTTTATCAATAAGCGTAGTAAGTGGATCTTTCTTTTTCTCTTTCTTACCTGTTTCGCCTTTTATTGGAGAAACCCCATCAACACTAGGTGTAAGCGCAATACTTCCTTCAAAATCTTTTTCTAATTTATAGTATTCAAGCAAGATTTTTCCATCAAGGTCAATTTTTTCATTCACATCTTTTGGAAGGAATTTCAATAAAAACTTTGCATAGATAGAGAATTTATGAAGTTCCTTATCAAACATTCTACAAACATGAGTGATAAAAGCATAAATACGACAAAATCTTGCCAAGCCTGTTTTGAAAACATCTTTATCCTCAACAGAAAGTTCAGAGTAATTTTCAAGTGATGGTTGAATTGTTGCTTGCAATTTTCCCAATATTTTAGATGGTTGAAAAGTTGAATAAAATAGATTTACACAATTTTCAATATCTGATTTATTAAACACTCGATATTCTTCAAGAGTGCTTTTCATTTTATAAAGGGTGTTTGGATCTGTTTCTTCAGTGAGGATTGTTTGTTCATAATAGGGATTAAATGAGTTTTCTATGTCGTCGGCATTATTTACAAAATCAAGAATAAATGTATCGTTCTTACCTTTTGTTGTACGATTTAACCTTGATAGAGTTTGCACGGCTTTCACGCCCGACAAAGCCTTGTCTACAAACATTGTATGCAACAAAGGTTGGTCGAAGCCTGTTTGATATTTTTCAGCAACGATAAGCATTCCATATTCTTCACTTGCAAATACTTTAGGAAGCTGTTTTTCTTTGATTGTTTCGCCTGTTGTCGTTTTATTCAAACCTTCTTCAGTATAGATTTCACCATTGTCGTTTATCTCACCTGAAAAAGCAACAAGCACATTGAAATCAAGGTCTTGTTCATTTATTTGCTTACGAAATTCTTCTACATAGCGCACAGCATGAAGACGTGAAGGTGTTACAAGCATGGCTTTGGCACGTCCATTTATTTTATGGCGTGTAATATTCTGAAAATGCTCAAGCATAACCTTTGTTTTTTGCGAAATATTATGAGGGTGCAAGGATTCATAATTTCTTATTGCTCGAAGCCCAGCACTTGAATCAAGTTCAGGGTCGTCAGGGATATTTTTTGCAATTTTGAAGTACATATTATAAGTCATGTAATTTTTCAAAACATCAAGAATAAAGCCCTCTTCAATAGCTTGCTTCATAGAATAGACATGGAAAGGAGCATATTCACCTGTTGGTTGAAGTGTGCCGAAAACTTGCAAGGTCTTGTCTTTTGGAGTTGCCGTAAATGCAAAGAATGATAGATTTTCATGTGTGCCGTGTGTTGCCAATTCTTCAAGAAGTAAGTCATCATTATCTTTGATATTTTTCTCTTCTTCGTTTTCAAATTCTGCATAATCTTTCAAGGTCTTTTCAATATCAGCAAGGGCATATTTCAACTTTTTAGAAGCATTCCCTGTTTGTGAAGAGTGCGCTTCATCAATGATAATAGCAAATCTTTTATTTTTAGATTCAACCTCTTTGAATACTACAGGAAATTTGAAAAGAGTCGATACAATAATACGTACTCCATCATTTATAGCATCTTTCAACTCAGAAGACTTCTTAACCTTTTTGACAACGCCCTCAACATGGTCAAATTGATAGATATTCTCTTGCAATTGCTCGTCCAAAACAATGCGGTCAGTCACTACGATAACAGAGTTGAATATTTGATTATTATTTTCATCATGCAGAGAAGAAAGCCTGTGTGCAAGCCATGAAATTGAATTAGATTTGCCACTCCCTGCGCTGTGTTGGATAAGATAGGATTTACCGCTTCCACACGTCTTCACATCGTCTAAAAGCTTTGAAACGACATCAAGTTGATGATAACGAGGAAAGATAAGAGTTTTATCATCCATCTTAGAGATTTTCTTACCTTTTTTATCCTTTTCTTCAAGATGTAGATACTTTTGAATAACCTCTAAAAGTTTGTCTTTTTGCAGAACTTTTTCCCAAAGATATTCAGTTTCGTAACCATTTGGATTCGCAGGGTTTCCGCTTCCGCCAACATTTCCTGCACCATTACTTCCTTGATTGAATGGAAGAAAATACGTGGAAGTACCTTGAAGTTTTGTTGTCATATAGACATTTTTCAAGTCCACTGCAAAATGCACAAGAACACGCTTATTAAATTGGAAAATTGTTTCATCAGCTGAACGAGAAAACTTATACTGCTTGATAGCATTATCCGTATTTTGCCCTGTAAACTGATTTTTCAGTTCCATAGAAACAAGAGGAATACCATTGATAAAAAGAACAATATCCACCGAGTTTTCATTAGCTTGCGAATATTTCACTTGTCTTGTACAGTGAAAGATATTGCTATTATATTCGTGCTGAGTTGTTTGATTCAGCGCAGTTTCAGGTTTGAAAGCAACAACTTTAAACTTGATACCTCTATCAACAAAACCTTCACGCAAAACCTTTAACATACCGACTTCACTCACCGCATCACAAAACCGCTTGATAAGAAAATTTCTTGCATTATCGCCATGAGTTTTAGTGTACTTCTCCCAAGTTCTTGCTTGGCTTTCCTTGATGAAGTCGATAAAAGTATCAATATCAAGAGCAAGTTTTCTATCGAAATTCTTAGGATTTCCTTTGAAATATCCTTGAGAGAGGAGAGAAGCTTCTATATCGTCTTCAAAGCGTTTTTCTGTGAGGTTTTGCATGATAAATTAATCCTTATTATGAATATTATAAACATTTTCATTAAATACTATTTGTTTATTTATTAACTCATCTGGTTTCTTATTTCTATAATAATTAATTGTAAGTGTTGTAATTTTTTCTTTGAAAAAAACTTTTGATTGTTCTTCAAAACTATATCCGAGAAATAGTAAACCAAATGCTAGTATACTTAGGTAGTTTGATATATCATCATAATATTTTGTTGTAGGAAGATAAAAAATCAAGATGACTGTTATAATAACACCTAGGTAAATTGTTATATCTCCAAATTTACTATTCTTTTTCTTTGTATCATAATTTTCAAGTGTAGATAGCTCGTAAAATATTTTATAAAAATCTTCATCTGAATGAATTTTATCAATGTCGACTTTTTTAATAATATTAAGTGAAGTTGTTGCAGCATGAGTCTTTATAAATATGTCAGCAAAAATAAAAAATAAAGAGATAAATGAAATAATAAAAGTTAATTTATCGGTGTCGACTTGCAGTTCTCCCAATAGAGACTTTATAGGAGTTATTCCTAAAATAAGAGCAACTACAATAAGCCCAACCCCTAATGAAAAAACCATCAAATTACTTTTTCCCATACCTAAATCTCCATTTTTCCTGTTACTGCTTCAAATATAAGCGACTTTTTATATTCTTGCAACTTTGAGATAAGTGTTTCTTTTTTTGCTATAGCATTATCAATTTGAGCTATTTTTTTGTCGAGATAGTCAGCGATTTGCTTTTGCTCGTCGAGTGGGGGGATGCAAAATCGCAGATTAGCAATTTGTTCAACGGCAAGTCCAGGCTGTGCTGCGGATGTCGAATATTGATTAAGATTAGCTGACAACAGTATATAGTAGTAATACTTAAAAAATACATTTTTAAAAGGATATACGACTATTGCATGTTCAGAAGCCCAAAATTTATCTTGAGCTAGTCTGACATTTCCACATAATGCACCTTGTCTACCAATTAAAATATGTGTGCCTGAATTTGTAAAGGCTGAGCAATACCCACGAAGTCCATTTCCTCCATATACTGGATATTCACCATTTTCATGTATTTGTTCACTCGTTATTGTTGAACCACTCTTCATTACTGATAAAAACTTATTTTTACAAGTTTCCCAATCATTCGGAATTTCGCCAATCCATTCAATACCGCTATCTTTCATAGGGGCATTTTTATCAAGTCCTTTTGTTACGGCTTCTGTGATAAATGATTGACGATATTCTTTAAGTTTTTCGATATGCTGTTTTTCTTGCTCGATTGTGGAATCAATTTTAGAGCATTTGGAGTCGAGGAAATCAGCTATTTTTTGTTGGGTTTTGAGGGGAGGGATTCCTAAAGGATATGTATTGATAAATTCAGCACTTACTCTTTTTAAGCCACCTGCGCCTGTCATTGATTCAGTTGCTCGTGAAACAAAGAAAGGATTTTGCAAAAAATAAAAAATATAATTAATATTTGTATTCTTTTTACATGAGACAGCAAAAATTTCTGAACTGCCAAATCCTATTTTGTTTTTTAATTCTTTAGTAATAGCAATATTGCCATTTTCAAAACATGGAGTTACTTTTGCAAGTAGAATTTCATTTTCAGTGAACAAGGTATATGATGAGTTACATTTTTTATATTCATCTTCATTAGGGATAAAATAACCGTTCTTTATAAACTGCATTGGTAGAAAGGTAACTGTATCTTTTTCAGAAAGCATTGACGTATCTGCATTGCTTCCAATCTTTATAACATTTTTCAGACGTCCTACTTCCCAATCCTGCGGAATTTCACCAATCCAAGGAATATTACTATTTTTCATTTGTTGCATATTTTATTTAGACCTTAAGTTTAACGATTAAAAAGTTTGTAAGGAAGGGATAGGGG
>CAYJEN010000071.1:0-7490 GCA_964369185.1 uncultured Desulfovibrionaceae bacterium | reverse complement strand
CGTGATTTCATACCAACAAAGCGGTTTTCAACCATATCGAGTCTACCGATACCGTGTTTTCCACCAATTTCATTAAGTTTTTCTACGATTTGCGCAGGTGACATTTTTTCATCATTGATTGCAATTGCATCACCTTTTTCAAAGTCGATAGTAATATATTCAGGAGTATCGGGAGCTTGTTCAACTGGAACAGCCATGATGTGTGATAATACATCTGGTTCTTCCCATGGATCTTCCAATTCGCCGCCCTCAAATGAGCAGTGAAGCATATTTCTATCCATAGAATAGCGTTTTGCGCCTGTAGGAATATCGATATTATGTTTTTCAGCAAATTCGTTTAATGCTGTTCTAGACATAAGATCCCACTCACGCCAAGGAGCAATTACATTAATTTCAGGTGCAAGTGCTGCTGCTGCAAGTTCAAAGCGAACTTGATCGTTTCCTTTACCTGTTGCACCATGAGCGATTGCATCAGCATTTTCTGCTTTAGCAATTTCTACTAATTTCTTAGCAATTAATGGACGAGCAATTGATGTGCCAAGAAGATAACGACCTTCATAAAGTGCGTTTGAACGCATCATTGGAAATATATAATCTCTTGCAAATTCTTCACGTAAATCAGATACATAAGCTTTTACAGCACCTGTTTTAAGTGCTTTAGGTTCAACGCCGTCTAAATCGTCACCTTGACCTAAGTCCGCGGTAAAAGTAACAACTTCACAGCCGTATTTTTCCATAAGCCATTTTAAAATAACCGAAGTATCTAGACCGCCGGAGTATGCAAGAACTACTTTTTTTATTGGTTTTTTAATCATCTTTATTTTCCTTAATGTAAATCTACAATGTAGTTTAGTGTCGCTATACGAGTGAATATAACTGCTTTCTTGTAAAGGTCAAGAATAATTTCTGATGACGGAATTTCTTTGATGAAGGAAATTAGTTGTGTGTTTTCAGAAAAATTATCTCTAACCGTTGAAAATGTGAATGGATGTGATAGTTGAGCAAAGCTTGCTTGCTCTTTATATGTCCAATTAGAGAGGAAAAGAACATCGCACTCGGTAGGAACAAAAGCTGGATCATAGGTTAAAAATATTTTTGATCCTGCATACATAGCAAAATCTAAAACACTTTTTTCAGGCAAGCAGTTTTCACAATCGAGATTTTCAGCGAATGAGAGTGAAAGCTCATTTTGTAGGCAGATTGTTGCGTTAAGTAATGAAGATGTATAATCTTTATACATGCCGTTACAGTCGCCCATCCATGCAATTTGCAATTTGTAGATTGGTTTATTTGTGCATAAAGCCGCATAGGTAAAATTTGTAAACATTGCTAATGCGTTAGATGAAAGATAATCTTCATTTAATGATTGTGCAATAATAGGGTTTTGAATGTCTGAATTTTCTACTTCACTGAGTAAGGAATTTTCAACAATAAGAATTGCTTGAGGAATTATTTGCGAACTTTCTGAAATGCAAGAAAAATCCATGGATAATGCATTACACACTTCCTGCCATAATTCAACTTGATTTTTTGCTTTTTCTTCATTTTTTGTGAAGAATAAAACATGCTTAGGAGAAGATTTTTTAATTTCTTTTTCATTTTTTGAATAGCTTATTGCCGATTCAATAATTTCTTTAGCAGCTTGACAACCTAAATCGCGGAAGTGTATAAGTTTTTGCATGTAGTTTCCCCAATAATAAAATTAGAAACATATATAACCATATATAAACAACAAAGTCAAATTTTAATATGCAAAGTAAAAAAGTTCACATAGATACGGAAAGAAATTATCGTTTAAATACTTCAACGCAGACAAACGAGCAACAAATTAGAATTATTCTTGAAGAAAGTGATATATTTTTATCATGCACTGATTTAATTGATAAAAACGAAATTCTATCAATTGTACACGATGAACTTTATTCTTTGAGGCAAATTCTAAAGTCGTATATTTTAATACATCCTGAATTTCAAACATCGCTAATACCTATAAAGTCTGATTCAAGCGCAAATGCACTTATTCAAGAGATGCTAAGCGCATCTTCTTTTGTAAATATTGGACCTTTTGCAGCTGTGGCGGGAACTGTTTCCGAGTATCTTGCTCGTAAAATATCGAATTTTTTGAAAAATAAAAATCTACCAAATGATGTGCTTGTTGAAAACGGGGGTGATATTTTTATAATATCACAAACGGAAAGGGTAGTTGCACTTCTTGATAAACCGCAGGAGTCTCTCAAAATAGGCTTAGTGCTTCAACCAACAGAAGGAATTTCTCTTTGTGCATCATCTTCAACTATTGGGCATTCATTGAGCTTTGGAAATGCTGAACTTGTTACTATTTTGGCTACAAAGGGTTCATTTGCTGATTGTATGGCAACTGCTTGTTGTAATATGCTGAAATCAAAAGATGACTTTCAGAGGGTTCTTTCTTTTTTTGAAGAACTTAAGTCGCATGGACTTCTTGGGATTTTCGCATCTTGCGATAACGAAATTCTTGCTTTTGGTGAGATAAAGCTTACAGCACTATAACTATATAGATAGTGTCTAGCAACTTATTTTAGAAAGACATTAAAGTAAATACTACAAATAGTATTTAGCTGTGCTTCTTCAAGTATTTTCCAAATTTGTATTATAAAAAAGGTATAAAAATTTTTAGAAAAAAAGGCTTGACATTTTCTTATTTTGTACTGTATAAATAATGAAAATTAACAAAACAGGGATTTTCATGTATAATCTTAATAACTTCTTCTTTTTTAGCTTTTTTAGCCTACGCGCCACGGCACGGGAAGGAGTCTTATAGTTTTGTTTTTTGAATAGAACTGAGAATGAACCGCTTCCGTGTAGGAGGCGGTTTTTTTGTTTCATTGTTTTTAGCAATGAACTAACCCTTTAACTTTGGAAAGGAAAGATCATGTTATTTGATATTGCTATCTGGGTAGGTTATATTCTACTCTTCATTTGGCTAGCACGAAAAGGCAAAGGTTATGATGTTACAACAACGGGTACTGTTGGATTTTTAGTTCAAGCATTTGCTTATGTTGCAACATATGTATCAGCAGTTGCTCTTATCGGTTTTGCTGGCTTAGCATATCTTTATGGAGTTCAAATCACTTTGGTTGGCTTTGGTGTTGCCATTTTAGGAACTTACTTTGTTTATTCTGTTTTTGCTTGGGATACTAAAGTATTACAAAATGAACTAAAAGCGCGTACGCCTGCACATCTTATTAGTCTTGGTCATAACTGCAAGAAATTACGTGTGTTTTTAGGAATTATTTTTGCTCTTTTCCTTTCAGTATATGCGTCTGGTGTTATTAAAGGTGCTGCTGTGATGCTTGTAAGCGTGATTCCTGTTGAAGTTGAAACTATTACATGGTCGTTAGCTGCATTTGTTGGCTTCCTTGTATGGTGGGGTGGATTACGCGGAGTTCTTTACACTGAAGCTATGCAAGGCGGCGTTATGCTGCTTGGTATCATTCTTTTGATGTACGCTGTTCTTACAAAAGTCGGCGGACCAATTGATGGATATCATGCACTTGCAGCTCTTGAACCAACTGCTAGAGCTAACAATGGTTTTGTAAGTTTATCATCAGGAAGTCAAGGTTTCTTCGTGCTTTCTTTAGTACTTGTAATGTCAGTTGCTACATGGGCGCAACCACAGATGATTCAACGTCACTTTGCACTTACAAATAAAAGAGATTTGAAACGTACAAGCCTTATTGCAACAGTTATTATCTTTATTTTAGTAGCTGGTACATTCTATATTGCTGCTCTTTCACGCCTTATTCTTCCACCGATTGATCATCCTGATAAAGTAGTTGCTGTTCTAACTGACATGTTATTACCTAAAATTGGTCAACAATTATTCACACTTGCTATTATTTCAGCATCACTTTCAACAACTACAGCTCTTTATCATATTGCAGCTTCATCTTTCACAGAAGATATTACAGGTAAACCGGTAAATCGCCTTGCTTGGTGTGTTGGTATTGCTTTTTGCGTAGTTGTAAGTGCAGGAGCAGCATCGCTTGATGGTCAAATCATTGCTCTTTTATGTACAACCTCTTGGAGTGTTATTGGCGCAACAGCTATGGTGCCTTATGTAGCTCTTGTGAAGTTCAATATTAGAAACTCTCAAGCGGCTTGGATCAGTAGTATAGCAGGATTTTCTTCATGTATTTTCTGGTACTTATGTGTATCACCATCAACAAGCATACTTTCCACTAAACTTATCAGCGGTATGGCTGCTGATTTACCACCTTTCCTTATTGGTCTTGTATGTTCAGTTCCTACCTTTATAATTTGTCATAAAATGAAATCAAATAAAGTTAGTGCGTTAGCATAAAAATAACAACTAGATTGTATTTAAAAGAGGAGATTTTCTCCTCTTTTTTTATATTTAGTTTTATACTTTAAGAGTTATCTACTACTGCTGACTGCTTGTGTGATAAAATTACAACTTCCATTTACTTTTAGTTTTTTATAATTGATAGTTTTGCTTGCTTGTGTAAAATAAAAACAGAGATGAATTCAGAATAAAATGTAAGTATATATTAAACAGAAAAAAAGGAAAACCTAAAAAAGATTTTCCTTTTTTTCTAATACTCTCCGACGTTACAAAGAAAACATGATGCAATAATTAAAGCTTTTTCATGATTTTTTTAGTATCCACAGAATTCTCATCTTTCACATGTTTGTTAAAGATAGTGA
The DNA here is from genome assembly GCA_964369185.1 of uncultured Desulfovibrionaceae bacterium. Lineage (GTDB taxonomy): Bacteria > Desulfobacterota > Desulfovibrionia > Desulfovibrionales > Desulfovibrionaceae > CAYJAZ01. Next base: position 2,783 of record CAYJEN010000071.1, on the reverse strand, counting down.
GCATTTCTGAGAATTTTTCAATCTCTTCATTACTATACTTAGTTTTTATCTCATCCATAGCATTTGTGTAAGGCTTATCAGGAATTTTATAACTGTTTGCAACTTTAGGCTTCACTGATAAGTGATACACTCTTTTATCGATTTTCGATTGTTTTTTCTCTACAAGACCAAGCTTCTCAAGTTCTTTAATGCGAATTGTGACTGCTGGTTTGGCAATATGTAATTTTTTTGCAAGAGTACTTACTGTACATTCTTTCGTGTAATTAATAATGTCAAGATAAAGCAGATTGTGATAGGATATTGTCTGTTCAGATTTGTTCTTGTTGATTGCTTGAAGTTCTTTAAGTGTAACATCGTAAAAGAGTTTGTCGATAGCAGATTTTAATTTCATAACAATCCTCTCTGAAATTTAAATGTATAAATAACCCATAAAAAAGATTTAACTCAAAAATTGAATTTTGTCAAGTATTAAAATAAGAAAAGCCCTAAAAAGGGCTTGTGTTTTTATGTGGTTATAGGTATTATTCACGCTTTTTATTGACTATATCAACGATTTATAGAGGAATTTTTAAAACCATTTTTACAACAAAAGTTGAGTTATTAACACTGTTTGAAGGAGCATGTGCTTCTTTAGGAAAGATTACAGAAAAATTCCCATTTTTCATGTGTGCTCTTGCATATTCACAAGGCTTTTCAGCATAAAACTGAATATCTTCCCCATTATTTGTTGGTGTTAGGTCGTCGCTTTGTCTTACATAGATATATTCTTCACCTTCAAGGACGATTTGAATATCTGTCATAACATCATGAGTTTCAAAGAAAATTTCGCTCTCATCTTTTGTTTGGTAACGCATAACTATTGCTTTTACATTATTTGAAAGATCATAAATTCCATTATCAGGAAGTGAAGTTTTAAATAAATTTTCCGCTTCTTCAAGAGCTTTTTCTAATGTTGGGTGAAAATATTGCTTTTTATAATCCTTAAAAGTTGAAACTATCATAGATTATCCACCTTATAGTTTATAAGATTTCAATATTTTTTCAAGCGTACTTGCAAAAGCCTCAAGATCTTCTTCAGAGATATTAAGTGCAGGCAAAAGTCTTAAAGTTTTTTCTTGGGTAAGATTTAGAATAAAACCTTCTTCAAGGAGTTTATCCCAAATTTCTTTACAAGTTGTGGCAGGAAGATTTAGTTCTATACCAATCATAAGTCCAAGCCCACGAACTTCTTTGATTATTCCCGGAAGTTTGCCACCAATCACATAAAAACGTTCTTTAAGGGCATCGCCGATAAGGGCAGTTCTTTCAAGGAGATTATCTCTATTAATGATATCAACTACTTTTGCTCCAACTGCAGTACAAAAAGCATTCCCGCCAAATGTTGTTGCATGACTACCAAACTCAAATGCATCTGAAACTTCTTTAGTGCAAAGCATAGCACCAAGTGGAAGACCATTAGCTATTGATTTTGCAGATGAAATAACATCTGGTTTTAATTCATAGTGTTGGTGAGCCCAGAATTTACCTGTTCTACCCATTCCTGTTTGAACTTCGTCAACTAAGAAAAGGATATTATGTTTTCTGCAAAGAGCTTCAATTCCTTGAGCATATTCTTTGCTCATAGGACGAACCCCGCCTTCACCTTGAATAATTTCTACTAAAATTCCGGCAGTTTTATCAGTAATTGCTTCTTCGATATCTTTTAAATCACCAAATTGAACTTGTTTGAATCCATCAGTTTTTGGCTCAAAACCTTCAAGATATTTTTCCTGACCTGTTGCAGATAAAGCCGCTAAAGTTCTGCCGTGGAATGCGTGATCGAGTGTAAGAATTTCATAAGCATTAGAATTTTTGATTTTATGCGAGTATCTACGAGTAATTTTAATGAGAGCTTCATTCGCTTCAGCCCCGGAATTACAGAAGAAAACTTTCTTCAAATGACCTGAATGAGCAAGCATTTTTTCAGCCAACTCAAGCTGTTCTTCTTGATAAAAAAGATTTGAAACGTGTTGTAATTTCTTCGCTTGCTCGCACATTACTTCAGCAAGTTCTTCATTACTGTGACCCAAAGAAGTACAAGCTATACCTGTAAGTAAATCAATATATTCTTTGCCGTCAAAGTCATACAGTTTTGAACCCTTACCTGACTTTATCGCAAGCGGGTATCTGCCGTATGTCTTACAAAGGAGTTCACTCTCACTCCCTTTCAAGCTTTCATAACTAGTCATAATATCTCCTTTATTGTAGATGCCTTCGGCGACCAAAGGGAATGATTCCCTTTGGAAACCCCACTTTTTTTATCTCCTTCGTCGATAAAAAGAGTGAGTAGTTTTCAAAAAAATATTTCCTTTATTCTCAAAATCAAAATTTCAAAAAAAATACTGTATTGATATGAAATATATCACAGAATTAGTGTTTTTCTCTTTCTTTTTTTGTCTCCGACGACCAAAGGGAATGATTCCCTTTGGAAACCCCACTTTTTTTATCTCCTTCGTCGATAAAAAGAGTGAGTAGTTTTCAAAAAAATATTTCCTTTATTCTCAAAATCAAAATTTCAAAAAAAATACTGTATTGATATGAAATATATCACAGAATTAAAATTTTTCTATTTTCCTAGCCAAATTTTTATTTTAGCTCATTTAGATTTAATTTCTTATTGGTTATTATTGAAGCGTTGAATATTGTCCTCATCGCCACTCAGAGCTTTAAATTTATAGATGAGTTTTGTGCGATGATGTTAAAAAGTTTGTAAGGAAAGGGATAGGGGGTCTGGGGGAAAGGGA
>CAYJEN010000070.1:0-7663 GCA_964369185.1 uncultured Desulfovibrionaceae bacterium | reverse complement strand
GAAGTAATCTATCAGACCGACAGCGAAAGAAAGACTCTCTACTGTAATGCTCAATTTTACGAAGACAAATCAGTAGATTTACCCTCTGGATTTACAACAGAAAAGTATAAAAATCGACTAGATAGAATCGAATGGGAACACGTTGTCCCTGTTGAAAACTTTGGGCGCACTTTTCCAGAATGGCGAGAGGGACACCCACTGTGCATTGATAGTGATGGTACGGCTTTCAAAGGGCGTAGGTGTGCTGAACTTGTGAGCGAAGAATTTCGACTAATGCAATCTGACATGTATAATATTTTTCCTGCAATCGGTTCAGTGAACGCAAGCAGGAGTAACTACAATTTTACAATGCTCCCAGATGCAGAATCAGATTTCGGAACTTGCGAAATGAAGATTGAAAATAGGAAAGTCGAACCTCCCGAATCAGCGAGAGGACAAATCGCAAGAGCATACCTACACATGGAAGCGACATACCCACGCTATAAAATGAGCGACCAACAAAGAAAGCTGATGAACGCTTGGAGCAAGATGTATCCACCGACTGAATGGGAAATTGAGAGAAATGAGAGGATTAGGGATATTCAGGGAAGTAACTCCTTTGATTATAACAGGTAGAAAAAAATCTTATTTATAGAGTAAAATCAAATCTCACGATATAGTGAGAAAACTTGCCTTTTGTAGCGAACTAAACTATACTCCTTCTCATGTAAAAACACTTTATAGGAGATAGTAATAATGCCCATTAGTTATAGCAACCTATGGAACTTATTATCAGACAAACAGATGAATAGAACAGAATTAAAAGAAGCTTCGGGGATTAGCTTTAATGTACTTGCTCGAATGGGAAAGAATGAAGCAATCTCTTTAGAAAGTATCGAAAAGATTTGTCATACTTTAGAGTGTAATGTAGGCGATGTAGTGGAAGTAGTTGATAGTCAAGCAACTCTCATAAGTAAACCAAAAGTCATAGAACTTTTTGCAGGTGCAGGCGGTTTAGCTCTTGGAATCGAAAGAGCTGGTTTTGAAACAATAGCCCTTGTAGAAGTTGATAAGTACGCATCTGAAACATTAAAAAAGAATCGTCCAGAATGGCGTGTCATACACGACGATATAGCTAATATCTCTTCTCAAGACCTTGAAAAATATTTTAATATAAAAAAAGGTGAACTAGATTTGCTTTCAGGTGGTGCACCATGCCAAGCATTTTCCTACGCAGGTAAAAGACTTGGGCTTGAAGATGCTCGTGGAACGTTATTCTATCACTATGCTCTATTTCTTGAAAAGTTACAGCCTAAAATGTTTCTCTTTGAAAATGTGCGTGGACTTTTGTCGCATGATAAAGGGCAAACATTTAGCATTATGAAAGATATTTTTACTCAAGCAGGATACTCAATAAAGTTTGAAGTTGTAAATGCTTGGGATTATGGTGTTCCACAAAAAAGGGAAAGACTTATTGTTATTGGTACACGAAACGATTTATTAGATAAAACTGACTATACTTTTCCTAAAAAACATAAATATAAGCCAGTGTTACGTGATATTTTGACAGATTGCCCTAAAAGTGAAGGAACTCAGTATTCAGAACATAAAAGGGATATTTTTAAACTTGTCCCTCCTGGAGGATATTGGAGAGACATTCCAGAAGCCATAGCTAAAGAATACATGAAGACATGTTGGGATATGGAAGGTGGCAGGACAGGGATTTTACGTCGTCTTAGCCTTGATGAACCTTCGTTGACAGTGCTTACTTCTCCAAGTCAAAAACAGACAGAAAGATGTCACCCAATTGAAGCTCGTCCTTTTACGATTAGAGAAAATGCTCGTTGTCAGTCTTTTCCAGATGATTGGGCTTTTTGCGGAAGTGTAGTGCAACAATATAAACAGATTGGGAATGCAGTTCCTGTAAATCTAGCCTATGAAATTACAGTACAAATTAAAAACTCTTTAACCGCTCTTTCTAAGTAGGATTTAATATGTGGAAATTATCATTTATTAATGAAGAAGATTTAATTAAACACGTCCAAGAAACGATTAAAGAATATGGCGATAAATTACAATCTTTTGATTTAAAAAGATTTAATAAGAATATTATTGATCCAATAAAGCTAATTTTTGATAAAACTGTATACAAAGCTTCATGGGATGAAATTATCAGTAATGAAATTTTTAGACAGCGTGACAAGTCAAACAATAATGATATTGGCTACTTCCATCAAAGAATATTTCAGTATATAGATAAATGTGAAGTTCCTAAGAATGGTTGGGATATCATTTACAAAAATGATGATGGAATAACTTTGCCAGATGGGAGCGTGGTCAAAAGTATTTATGCTGAAATGAAAAACAAGCACAATACAATGAATTCAGCATCAGCAGGGAAAACTTTTATAAAAATGCAAAATCAGATATTGCATGATGATTCTTGTGCGTGTTTTCTTGTTGAAGTGATTGCCAAACGCTCACAAAACATCAAGTGGGAAACAACAATTGACGAGAAAAAAGTGGGGCATAAGCTTATCAGACGTGTAAGCGTTGACGAGTTTTACGCTTTGGTCACGGGGCAAGACGACGCTTTTTATCAGCTTTGTATGGTTCTTCCAAACATTATAGAAAAAGCTGTGAGTGAGGCCAAAGAAATCGCTGTACCTAATGACACAGTTATGCAAGAACTTGAAGTAAACGCCAAGAAGCTTGATATAAAAGATAAAGATTTCTCTATTGCAATGTCTGCTTACTTACTTGGCTTTGGTGGATATAAAGGATTTTAGGATAATTTATTGTATAAACGACTCTGAGGTGTTATATGCTTATAGATAAAGAAACAACTGATGATTTATTAAATTTTATAACCTTAGCAAATACGGCTTCAGATTTAATTATACGAGCTAATGACGAACCTGTTTCAATTGGTGTTTCTGGTGGATGGGGTGTCGGTAAATCATCGCTTGTTAAGATGATAGGTGAATCTTTAAAAAATAAAACTAGTGAAGATAAGAAAAACTATATCTTAATTGAGTTTAATGCATGGTTATACCAAGGCTATGAAGATGCACGAATGGCTTTACTACAAAAAGTAGCAGATATTTTAGTTGAGAAAGCGAAAGAGAATAAAACTCTTCTAGGTAAAGCAAAAGACTTTATGTCCCGCATCAACTGGTTACGCCTTACAAAATCAACAGTTTCAGTTGCAAGTAGTGCATTTATTGGTGCTTCTATAGGAGGTCCTATAGGAGCATTAGTAGGAGTTGGTAGTACGCTTGCGAGCGGGGGGGCTTTAACAGATTCGCAAACGGAAGGAGCTATAACAGCTATTGGTCAACTTAGTGATACTTATAAAGGGGTGTTAAATGAGAAGACAGATAAGTCAATTCCTCAAGAAATATCTGAACTGCGTAACCTTTTTGAAACTCTTTTAGTTGATTTAGATATTAGACTTGTCGTGCTTGTCGATGATCTAGATAGATGCTTGCCTAACACAGCGATCTCAACACTTGAAGCTATGCGGTTATTACTGTTTATCAAAAGAACAACATTCATTATTGCTGCAGATGAGCAAATGATTAGAACATCCGTAAAAGCACACTTTGGAATTGATATAAGTGATGATTTAGTTACAAGCTATTTTGATAAATTGATTCAAATTCCCCTTGCTGTTCCACAGCTTGGCATAAATGAAGTGAAAGTATATTTACTTTCTTTATTTACAGAACTTGCTTTTCAAGATGGACGAATTTCAAAAGGTGATAAAGATAAAGCTAAGTCAAATTTATTGAAACAATTAAAAAAATCGTGGGAAGGGGTACTAACGCATAATAAAATCACAAAAGTATATAAAGAGATTTCACTAAAAATGGCTGAAGAGATGACTGAAGAATTGGAATCTCTTAGTCAACTCGCCAGTATAATGATTTCTTCACCACAAATAGCAGGAAACCCAAGGCTTATAAAAAGATTTCTCAATAATTTAGTGATACGCAAGTCAATGGCAAGTCAGCAAGAAATGAACATTACTTTTGACTCTTTAGTAAAAATGCAATTATTTGAAAGGTGTGCCTCGCAAAGAGCATTTACTTTTCTAGCTAATGAAGTTGCTAAAACGACTGATGGCAAGCTTGAATTTCTTGAAAAGATAGAAAGTGAAATCAATAAAGAAGAAGGTAATGCATTACCTGATGAATGGAACGAACCCTTTATGAATGAATGGATAAAGCTAAAGCCTACACTTGGTACGGTTGATTTACGCCCACTTGTTTATCTAAGTAAAAATAGCTCTATCTCATTTTATGAATCAGAAGATTTGTCTGATGAAGCTCAAGAACTATTAGAAATTCTTTGTAATAATTATAATTTGGTTATTGCAACGCTGAAAACAGAAATAAATAAAATAACTGCTAATGAAGCAAGTGTCATACTAAGAAAAATAAGGCAAAGAGCAAGAACAGAAAATTGGAAACTTGAAATTATTCTTAACGCAATTAAATTTTCAACAACTCGCACTGAATTGTCGGCTGAGTTAGTAGAGTTTTTATCTGCAATAATTCCACAAAAACGTGATGCCGCTATTATTCCGCTTATTCAAGAAACTGAATGGGCAAAAGAGCTTTTAGTAGTATGGTATGAGGATGAAAAAACCCCAGAAACAACTAAAAAGGCAATACAAAAAGGCTAATTATGGGGACATCAACATCAAGCTCTGGTCCAGGTTCACGTATACCTTTTGACCCTCCGTGGTTAGATGGACTGTCAGATGAAATTACTAATTCTAATGAAACTAACTTAGGTATTCCTTTGACTACGCCTCAAGTGATACTTCCTTACAAGCAACAAACTCAAGTAGCACCATTAAGAAGGTTTGCTCAAGCCAATAAGAACTTGGGGGATTACTTAAAAACATCAGATACTGAATCACTCAGCAGAGCCTTAGGACACTATTCAAAAACTGGAAACGGTGGTTCTGCAGTACTTGCCTCAAGAATGAGGGTTGCTACGCATATTGGTGGAATTTTATATAATACTCTCCAAGAGATTAAATCTGGAACAAATGAAAAACTTCTCAGTTGGTTAAATCAAAATTCACAAGCGAATTTATCCGCTGATGAAATTGGAGAAAACCTTGCCGAGTTAATTCTTACTCGTGGTGGAACATTAGAAGAGGAGTCATGTAAGTCTGCTATTGCAGAATCAATTTCAAAATTGTTGACAATAAATCCAGATATAAATATTTTTGATATGCGTGTAGATGATAGCTGGATTTTGATGGAGTTATATTTGTCCTCAATCATATGTAATCAAGTGCTTTGCGATTTAGGGCAAGGTTTTGAGAGAAGCAGGCTTTCTGCAACACAGAAATGTGAACTGACTACAAATATGCAAAATTATATAAAGAGCCAGCTAAGTGTTCAACTCGAAAAATTACGTTCTCAGGCTCTTGAACCTAACAACGCTGAAGTTCAGCAGATATTATCATCTACTATTCAGTTAACTTTTGAAGTTTTTGAAGGTGAAGTATGACAAAAATTATTTGTACAACAAAAAATTTAATTCCACAAAAACTTGATAATAAAAGCAAATATTTTTCTATGTATGAAACGTCTAAAAGAGATGATGTTGGTTATTTTGCATCAACTTTATTTAAAGACATAAGAAGAAGTGGGCTGATACCCTCTGCAGAAATAATGGACTTTTTGTCTATTTCTCTTTCTGTAGCTGCTGCTGATAAAGCTGTTACACGTCAAACTTCACCAGATGGTTGGACACGCGAAATGGAACTTTCTATTAAAGTTTCAAATCCTAACCTATGGGATACAGTGAAAACTGACTTTGAAAATACTCTCAGATTTCTTAGTGGTGATATATGGCATCTTACCTTTGACGGTGGCATGAACTATCCTTTGTTTCAAGGTAACTTACTAATACCAAAACTTGAAAACTGTGATTGTGTTTCCCTTCTCTCTGGAGGGGTTGACAGTTTAATTGGAGCCATTGACTTAATAGAAGATAATAGAAACCCAGTTTTTATTTCGCAAGCTGTGCGAAAAGAATGTGCGAATCAGGTGAAGTTTGCAAGGCTCATTTCTTCATCGTCTCCACACCTCCAATGGAGTAGTAAAATTCATACAATAAATGAATCTGAGCCATCAACTCGCGCTCGATCAATTATATTTATTGCCTTTGCCTTATTAGCATCGTCAGCTCTTAAAAGTGACAAAAACAATCCAGCAGAAATTATCATTCCAGAAAATGGTTTCATTAGTTTAAATATTGCACTAAATAAAGGAAGAATTGGAAGCTTGAGTACAAAAACTACACATCCTATATATCTTCAAGGGTTGCAAAGTATTTGGGATAAGGTCGGGATAAATGCTAAATTTATTACTCCTTACCAATTTAAAACGAAAGGAGAACTTGTTGACGAATGCAAAAATTTAACTTTACTTAAAGCACTTATTAATGATTCTGTAAGCTGTGGTAAATACGGAAGAAATTCAGGTCAGCATTGCGGCAGGTGTGTTCCGTGCATGGTAAGACGAGCGGCATTCAAAAAAGCCAAAATAAAAGATTTAACAGCCAAAGGTTATAAATTTCCTAAATTGAAAAATGCCAGAAAAAACAATGGTCCAGATGATGTTGGAGCTATGTTACAGGCATGTGCTACAGTAAGCACAATGGGAATAAAAAAATTTACACGCGGACAATTAGGCTTTGCAGCAAGTAGCCTTAGAGATGACTATGAGGATGTTGTATTGCGAGGTATTAGAGAAGTTGAAGAGTTTTTATCTTCAGAGGGAGTACAATGATTGATTTTCACTCCCATCTAGATCTTTATCCACAAGCAATAGAAGTTGCGGAAAAAGCAAATAGAATCAATCAATTTACCCTTGCTGTAACTACAAGTCCAAGAGCTTGGTTAGCAACATCAAAAGTTTTTAGAAAATTTGAAAATATTCATACTGCTATTGGACTACACCCAGAAATTATTGAAGAAAAGTGTAATGAATTACAACTTATGCTTGAAAACATAAAGTTTGCCAAATTTGTTGGAGAAGTTGGAATTGACGGAACAAGGGACAACCGTAAGACCATTGTAAAGCAAAAAGAAATTTTTTCACAAATTTTATCAGAATGCGAAAAAAACGGTGGAAAAATACTTAGTATTCATTCAAGAGGAGCTACTAAAGAAGTATTATCCTTATTAGAAAAATTTCCATTAGTTGGTAAGTCTATTTTGCATTGGTTTACAGGAACTTCAAACGAGCTTCAATGCGCAATTGAAATGAATTGCTATTTTAGTGTTAACCAATTAATGTTGACAACTGATAAAGGTAAAAATATGCTTTCACAAATTCCATTAGATTTGATTTTACCTGAATCTGATGGACCATTTGCAACAATTAATTCTAAGCCAATCATGCCTTGGGAAACAAATAGGCTTGATAAACATTTAGCAGAAACATTTAAAATTTCACAAGAAACTGTTCGTTTACAATTATCTGCAAACTATAAAAGAATTACTGAAAAATTATAATTTTTGAAACTATCCAAAAGTATTATATAGGTATGAATACTCTATTTATACAAAAAGTAACAAATCATTACAAAATGTAAACCATAAAGCCGTTGAAATTCATTAACTACCGATAAAGGTTCATATCGTCCGTTAACG
>CAYJEN010000069.1:0-7837 GCA_964369185.1 uncultured Desulfovibrionaceae bacterium | reverse complement strand
ATTGCGCTGATAAGTCCGTTATTTTTTGAAAAATCCGGTAAATCTTTGAAGTCAGGCATAAAAGTATTTTCCTTTGCAGATTGTAAGATATCACTCTATATATGTTTTGTTACAATAATAAGGCGAAACAAGAAGATAAAATCAGTTATAAGAATCAGTTATTAAAGCTCTCGTATTCAAAGAAAGTTTCCTTACTTTGACACTAAAAGAAATAATTTTTTTGAAAAAACTTTTTCCTTTTTTGAGCTTGCGAAAAAAAGAAAAGGGGTTTCCAAAGGGAATCATTCCCTTTGGTCGCCGAAGGCAAATCAAATTCTATCTTACTCGCTTTGACCTTTTAGTGCTTCTGCTTGCGCATGAGTAACTAAAGCATCGATAATAGCTGTAATCTCACCTTCCATAACTTTTTCAAGTGAATAGAGTGTAAGGTTAATGCGGTGATCTGTCAAACGTCCTTGTGGGAAGTTATAAGTTCTGATTCGTTCAGAACGGTCACCCGAACCTACTTGAGATTTTCTTTCAGCAGCTTGTTCGTTGTGAACTTTATCTTGTTCAACTTGAAGGATACGTGAAGCAAGAACTTTCATTGCTCTAGCTTTATTTTTATGCTGAGATTTTTCATCTTGGCAAGTAACAACGATACCTGTAGGGATGTGAGTCAAGCGAACAGCAGATTCAGTTTTGTTAACGTGCTGACCACCCGCACCTGATGCGCGGTAAACGTCTACACGAATATCTTCTGTTTTAAGGTCAAGTTCAACTTCGTTAGCTTCTGCCATAACAGCAACGGTTGCTGCTGAGGTATGGATTCTGCCTTGTGATTCTGTTTCAGGAACACGCTGAACACGGTGAGTGCCTGATTCGTATTTTAGTCTTGAATATACTCTGTCACCAGAAATGATAGCGATAACCTCTTTGTAACCGCCTGTTTCGGAAGGGCTTTCAGAAAGAACTTCAACTTTCCATTTCATAGTTTCAGCGTATCTGCAATACATACGGAATAAGTCGCCGGCGAAGATAGAAGCTTCGTCACCGCCTGTTCCGGCACGTACTTCAAGAATAATGTTTTTCTCATCGAGCGGATCGGTTGGAAGAAGAAGAATTTTAATTTTTTGTTCGATTTCAGGAAGTTTTTCTTCAATCGCTTTAATTTCTTCTTGAGCCATTTCACGAATATCTGCATCGCTATCTTCAAGAAGTTCTTTATTTTCAGCGTATTGCTCGTTTAAAGATGTGTATTCATCATACATTGCAACAATTTCACGCAAGTCAGCATGAGCTTTTGTTGTTTTTTTATAGAGGTCTTGATCTTGGAAAATAGCAGGATCTGAGAGTTGTTGCTCAAGTTCAAGATATTTTTCTTTATAATTTTGTAATTTAGCGAACATTTTTACTCCAAATTTGTATCATCTGAGGTTATAATGGTATGTTTTGCATTTTCACCTAAAGCAGCTTTTAGAGCTACTAAGGCAACTTCTAGGTGTTCATCTTCCGGTTCACGAGTAGTGAGTAATTGCAATAATAATCCCGGAGCTTTAAGTATAAATCCAAAAAAACCGTCAGATTTAGATGAAAGGCGTATAAGCTCATAGGCTAAAGCAGAAATAGGAATCATCAAAGCAATTTTGATAATTAACACAATAGTATGTTTTAAAACTTCTGATTGTGGCTCCCATAGCCAAAGCAGGGGAGGAAGAAATATAGTGTGTATAAGAATTGCTATAGAAAGAACGAACAAAAGAAATGTTGTTCCGCATCTTGGATGCAAGCGAGATTGCTTACGAACGAGATTGATGTCAACTACTTGCCCTTCTCTACATTTTTCATAAGCTGAAATAGATTTATGTTCAGCTCCATGAAACTGAAAAACTCTTCTAACATCGGGGATAAGAGAAATTCCGGCAAGATAAAGGAAAAAGACTATAAATTTGAATAATCCGTCCCATACTTGAAAAGAAAAGGTCTGTACATCTCCTGCTAATTCAAAGTACTGCATAGCAAATGAAAGCGCGTGGGGAAGAACCACAAATAGCCCAATTGCCATGAGAATTGAAAAAAACAAAGTAAGAAGCAATTGTTTTTGTGTTAAAGGCTCTTCATCGTGAATACTTGAGAGTTCAGCAGAACGATTAAGAGTTTTTATACCATTAATAAGAGTTTCAACCAGTAAAGGAAATCCTCTAAAGAATGGTTTTTGATAGAGTGGCTTTGTAGAGAATCTATACCAAGGTTTAGATTCTACATGAATTTTTCCATTCGATAAGCGCACAGCTAAGGCATATCTATTTTGTGAGCGCATCATAATGCCCTCAATAATAGCCTGACCGCCAACTCCTGCTTCCGGATTAGCACTGCACTGTTTTGAAGATGTAGATGTAGATTGCTCTTGTGAGTTTAAACTACCACCGAGAGTCTGCAAAGAAAATTCTGAACTATTCTTAGATATAGACTTGCAACCAGCTTGACTGATTGACGAATTTACTACTTGATACATAGCAATCTTCATGAAACATCAAGACCTCCCCAAACAGGGTTCAGGGAGGTTCGTGATTTCATACTGTGAAAAGATTTATTTTTTAAATTTGTCGTATTTCTTACGGAAGCGGTCGATACGTCCAGCGGTATCGATAAGACGTTGCTTACCAGTGAAGAATGGGTGGCAATTTGAACAAATTTCCACGCTAACGGTTTCACCTTTAGTGGAGTTAGCTTCGATTTCAAAGCCGCATGCGCAAACGATTTTCGCTTGGTATGTTTTTGGATGGATGCCTTCTTTCATGTTTTGCTCCTAAGTTCTCATTGTCCTTTCGTATATAAAAAGGAGTCTTGTCTCCAAGACAAGGCAAAATCTATACATCAATTTTGAAACCTTGTCAAATATTTTAATGTCAAAATATTTTTTTAGAGAGGTTAAATTTGGATATTTATTAATTTTTATTTATTTTTCAGTGTGTTTATTAGAAAAAATAATTTTATCGTTAATAAATAATATAGAGTATTCTAAAAGTAGATTAACATCTAATTTCTGCTTATCCTCAAAAAAGGGGAAATCAAGGCTTTGTTATAAGCTCTTGATTCCCCTTTCTTGATAAAAGGATGTGCATGAAACATGTCCTATACTATTGTTGAAAGCCCCATTCCAAAGAAAGAGCCATTTGAACCGCTACTCATAATGCTAGATGATGGATTAGTGTTGAACAAGCTTGACATTGCTTGTAATTGTATTTTTGACATCTGAACATTTGCTGAAATTTCTTCTTGAGAACAGGTCTTACTTAGATTGTCAAGATATTGAATTTCTTTAAACTGGTCAACTAATTCAGGGTAATCATTGAAGAACTGAATAATTTTTGCTTTGTCTTCAGATTCAGTTATAATTTCAATTCCTTCGCCACTATAGTTTGTTACTACTTGAAATTCTACGTCTTTATCAACACCGGCTTCAACAAGCCCTGCTTTAACCATTTCGGAAAATTCTTCCTGCAGTTTATCTTTATATTCACCGATACGGGCAAAAGTAACCCTATCATTTGCACCTAAACCTAAGCCTTCAAAAGCCGCGTTTGCAGCTCCTGCAAGCTGATTAATTCTATTTAATCCATAGGATTGATTAGCTCTACTCATATTGCTTGTAGAACTTGAAATAGAAGATACAGAAGAACTTGATTTTCCACTTGAATCTTTATTAGTTTCGGAAGTGGTTGTCCACAATGAATTTAATCCGCTTGATACTAAAGTTTCATTTACTTGAGACATATTTTTCTCCTTTCCACGTAGATAGGAAATTTTGACACTTTTTTATTATATTGAATATTTTAAGCAAGTTTTGTGCCAAAAATCATCATAAAAATAAGATAAAAATAGGTATCAATCAGAAAAATAAGAATTGCATACAACTTGAAAAAGATATATGGTAGCTCGATTGAAATTACATTGGAGTTCATTTTATGAAAAAACTATTAAATCTCTCATTATTATTTGCTCTTGGACTTTTTTCACCTCTTTCAGCAAATGCTGAAACTGCTCTTTCTTATGGTATTCTTGATACTGAAAAAGTTTTTGTTGAAAGTGAAATCGGTAAAAAAGGTTTTGAAAGCATTCAAAATCTACAACAAAAAGCAGAAGCTGAACTTGCTCTTCTTGAAAACCGTATAAACGCTCTTGATATTAGCCAAGAAGATAAAGATATGTATCTTCAATTAGAACTGCAAGGTGCTGTTTATACTCTACAAGGCGCAATTGACGCTAATCAAGAAGCTGTTGTAGGTACTATTGAAAAAACTCTTGAAGATGCTATGAATCAAGTGCGTAAAGAAAAAAATCTTCCAATCATTTTAGCAGCTGAAACCGTTCTTTCTTATGATAAAGAAGCTGATATTACTGTCGATGTTATCAACGCTATGAATGCTATTGATCAGGCACTTCCACCGGCACCGCAAATTTCCTTGCCTGCTCCTAAACCGATAGAAAAAAAAGAAGCTGAAGCTGAAAAGAAATAATATATTGATAATTTCTGATTTTTTTGAGAGGTAAACCACGTTCTTCGGTGCGGGGTTTGCCTCTTAGTTTTTTATTTACTTTTGAGGTTTTTTTTTATAATGTGTCTTTATTAAAACTAAAGGTAAAAGAATGTCAAAATTTGCACGAGTAGAACTCTTGGCACATACGCCCGAGCCTCTATCTATTATATATACAGCATTTAGGCAATGCTATCATTCAGGCTTTGCCGGTGATATGTGGGAAGACACTCAATCAGAAAAAATTTCACGTGAAAAGCAAGCTGATTTCATTCGTAAAGTGATGTCATCAGGTCATGAAAGTCCAATAGAACATGTGAATTTCACTTTTGCGCTGGAAAATGTATCACGAGCTTTAACACATCAATTAGTACGTCATCGTATAGCCTCATTTTCTCAGCAAAGTCAGAGATATGTAGACGCTAAGGACTTCAAATATATAACACCTCCTAAAATTGAGAAGAATCCGAAAGCGCTTCAACGTTATACAGAATGTATGGAGCATATCGCAGAGGCCTATGCAGAGTTACAAGAAATCCTTTTAGAAGATAGCAAAGATAAACAAACTTCAAACGAAGATGCTAGATTTGTTCTTCCACAAGGTGCCGCAAGTAATATTGTAGTTACCATGAACGCCCGTTCTATAATCAATTTCTTTAATCATAGATGTTGTGTGCGTGCGCAGTGGGAAATTAGGCACGTAGCTAATCAAATGTTAGCGCATTGTCGTTCAGTCCTTCCGGAAGTCTTTGAACATGAAGGCGCAAAGTGCGAAAGAACAAAGCTTTGTCCTGAAGGAAAGTTCGCCTGCGGTAGGTATCCTGTTAAGTAGATATCTTACGCCTTCGGCGACCAAAGGGAATAATTCCCTTTGGAAACCTTATTTCTTTCCGGCTCGTTCCTCACCGAAAAGGAATATGTTTTTCAAAAAGTGATATTTCTCTTTGCTTTTGATAAAGAAATCTTTTAAAGTTTATAAATTGTAAAACAACTGACGACATGCTTTATTCATCAAACTAGACTATTTATACTATATTAAAATCTATGTTTCTGTCGTTACTTTGAAATATGTGCTTTAGATTTGATTATGTGCTAAGTTTATTCTTTTATTGAAAGACTTAATTTTGACGTCAAAGGAAGAATTTTTTTTGTAAACGACTATTGCTTTTTTCTCGAGGAACGAGAGAGAAAAGAAATAGGGTTTCCAAAGGGGATTATCTCCTTTGGTCGCCGAAGGCATAAATAAAAATAAAAATGAAAATACTATCACCTTGTAAGATAAATTTATTCCTTCATATAGTTGGCAGACGTGAAAACGGCTATCATGAACTTGAGAGCTTATTCTATCCTCTTGCAAATCCGTATGACGTCCTGACAATTAATGAAGTAGAGAGAGGCGGTTTTAGCGTGAAGTGCGAAACGGTCGGAATTGATTTAGAAGATAATACGCTCACAAAAGCTTATTACCTATTTAAAGAGAGAACGGGTTTTTCTTTAGGTTTAGATGTTGAGCTAATTAAAAATGTGCCTCATGGCGCTGGACTTGGTGGAGGCTCTGCCGATGCGGCTACCGTTATCAAGTATATGTATGCAAAGTGGAGAGGGGTAGAGTATAGCGATTCTATTTCTTTGGAGAATGAAGATTTTTCTCTTTTAAATGAAATTGCAACAAAAGTTGGAGCAGATGTTCCATTCTTTTTAAAAAATACACCTGCCTATGTTGAGGGAATAGGGGAAAAATTATCAGAAATTGATATCTCTTTTCTAAAAGGTTACTCGCTTTTGCTTATTTCCCCAAAAATCAAGGTAGATACAATAAGTATTTTTAAGAAATTTAGACAAGAAAATCAAGTGATTGAAAAAAAAGTTGAAAAAAGTGCATTAAAGATGTTGACAAGCATTTCAAATCGAGCTATAAGACCTCACGACGCGACGATAAATGCTCTTTTCAGAAATGATCTTGAACAATGTGTCTTCTCTTCCTTTCCTGCATTGGGGAAATACAAAGAAAAGCTATTAGCGTTTGAGGCAGAAATTGCACTTATGAGTGGAAGCGGATCGTCTTTATTTGGTTTGTTCTCTAAGAGAGAGCAGGCAGAGAATGCGAAAGTATTTTTTGAGAAAGATAAAGGTGTTGATGTTTTTCCGGTCGTTGAGTTATAGTGTTGGGGTGTCGCCAAGTCGGTAAGGCAACTGGTTTTGGTCCAGTCATTCGTGGGTTCGAGTCCTTCCGCCCCAGCCATCACAAAAAATTATGCCCGTCTAGTTACGGGCTTTTTTTTCATCTATAATACGCTTTGAAGGCAAAATTTATGTACGGTGATTTGAAAATTCTTACAGGCACAGCTAATACAGATTTAGCAACAAATGTCTGTCGTCATTTAGGCACACAACTTGTACCAACTCTTTGTGAACAGTTCAGCGACGGAGAAATCCGTATTGAAATAGGCGCCAGTGTTCGCGGACAAGATGTTTTCGTTATTCAACCTACATGCGCACCTGCTAACTTTAATCTTATGCAGTTATGCCTTATGCTTGACGCTCTAAAAAGAGCAAGTGCAAGCCGCGTAACCGCAGTGATTCCATATTTCGGTTATGCTCGCCAAGATCGTAAAGTAAGCCCACGTGCACCAATATCAGCTAAAATGGTAGCAGACTTTATTAGTCATGCAGGTGCTCAACGTGTTGTTACTGTAGATCTACATGCCGGGCAAATTCAAGGTTTCTTCAACTGCCCAGTTGATAACCTTTTTGCAACTCAAGTTCTTATGGATAGCCTAAAAGACCTTAATCGTGAAGATATCGTTATGGTATCTCCTGATGCAGGTGGTGTTGAAAGAACTCGTGCATTTGCAAAACTCCTCGATTCTCCAATGGCTATTATTGATAAACGTCGTGATAGACCAAACCAAGCTGCTGCAACTCACGTTATCGGTGATGTTGAAGGCAAAGTTGCGGTTCTTATCGATGATATGATTGACACAGCCGGTACAATGTGTGCCGGTGCTGAAGTTCTTTTGAAGAATGGTGCAAAAGAAGTTCGTGCATGTGCAACTCACCCGGTATTTTCTGGGCCTGCTATTGAAAGAATCAACAATTCAGTTTTCTCTCAAGTAGTTGTGACTGATACTCTTCCATTAAGTGCAGAAGCTGCGGCTTGCTCAAAAATTAAAAGAGTTTCAATAGCACCTACACTTGCTACTACCATTCACAATATTCACAGAGGTGCATCAGTAAGTGCATTATTCGGATAACCGATAAATATTTACTGTACCTATATATTCATGCCGAGTCCGATTACTGGCATCGAAACGGCTTAT
>CAYJEN010000068.1:0-7838 GCA_964369185.1 uncultured Desulfovibrionaceae bacterium | reverse complement strand
GATATAAAACTTGATACAAAAGAAATGGAAAAAATAGTTAAAGAAGCAATAAACTGAAGCCATAATAGCTAGATTGTAAAATATCTATCCACGTATAAACCTTTGATTTAAATAAAATTGTATATGCATTACTTAATAAAGATAAATCTTTTATGTCTAGAAATTTGATAAATAAATTTGAAGGGGAGGAATTTATCAAAGAGTATTGACCCTCAATAATTCAAAAGAAATTGCTGATACTTTAGATATTAAAAAGGCAAGTTTTATACTCCATATTCCAAGCAAGTTCGAGCAAAATTTAAATAAAGGTATAAATGTAGCGGTACAAATTCTTGTTGATGGTAGAAACAGCAATGTCGCAGCTACAGCCTTAGGATATGCAAATATTATTATCAATGATTTCAATATATCACGATTAGAAAAAGAAGGGATAAATGAACGAAAACTTATCATACATAAAAGAGCATGGTATAACTCAAATCTTGAAACACGGTGGAATATCACTATAGGATTATTGGCTTTATTAGGTATTATTCAAGTTATGACTCTCTCAGGGCAGTCGGTAGCTCGTGAAAGAGAGCAGGGGACTTTTGATTAATTATTACTTACTCCTTTCAGCTCGATTACAATTATGCTAGGCAAATCTTTACCTACTGTTTTATTGCTATTGTGGGATCAATTTTAGTGTTAATCATAGCTTTATTTTGCTTTGAAATACCTTTTGTAACATTATCAGTAGCTGTTTTTTTATTTATGCGAAAGTTGTAATAAGTCTCATCTGTCTATTCAAATGAGAGTCTTTTAAAAAAGATAGTGATATAAAAGCCCATATTTTGTTTTGGTATCGTCAAACAAATATTCTGTTTAGTGTGTGTCCAAATTAATTCTTTTGTTTTTTTCTGCTCAAAAGGTAATTTTTTATTTAGTTTATGTATGTTTTTATACACGGTACTTTATAAAAACTCACTATTTGTTGAAAATCCACAAAATATCTTAATTTAGAAACACACACTAGTTATGCAGATTTTTATTTTCCTGAATGATTCGCCGCTTTGAAATGATTAGATTTATGATGAACTAAGCTTATTGCTCTTTTCAAATCATTTATCATGAGAGTTGCCATATCCATACTAAAACCATGTTTTACCATGACTCGCATAACAACTAAATCAGTGCAATTTTCAGGCATGGAATAGGCTGGAATTAGCCATCCGCGCGCTCTCATATGTTCAGAAAGTGAATAGAGGTTGAAATCATATTCCCCATCTTTTAGAGTGAAAAGCATAGCCGGAATTCCATCTTTTCCATCGTAAAGTACTTCAAAAACATCAATTTTCTTAATTTCTTCTGCTAGGTAGTGAGCCACATCATAAGCGGCTTGTTGAACTTTTCTATAGCCTTCACGCCCTAGACGTAAAAAGTTATAATATTGTGCTATCACCTGACCGGCAGGGCGTGAAAAATTAAGAGCTAATGTAGGCAAACTTCCGCCTAAATAGTTGACATTGAAACGTAAATCTTCAGCTAAGTCAGCATCTTCTCTCCATATAACCCAGCCAACTCCAAGAGGTGCAAGCCCATATTTATGACCGGAGGCATTTATTGATTTTACTCGTGGTAATCTAAAATCCCACATTAAATCAGGGTGGATAAAAGGTGCAAGAAAACCGCCTGATGCCGCATCAACATGTATAGGTATATCAAGACCTGTTTCTTTTTCTAATTTATCTAGTGCTTTAGAAACTGCTTCAACGGGTTCATACTGTCCTGTGTATGTAACCCCTAAAGTTGGCACAACTCCTATAGTATTTTCATCAACATACTTCATTACTTCATCGGCAGACATTATAAGTCTTCCTTTATCCATTGGAATTTCACGGTGTTCTACATCCCAATATTTACAAAATTTATGCCAGCAAATTTGGACAGGTCCGGTAACAAGGTTTGGTTTATCGTAAGGTTTTCCCTCAGCTTTACATTTTTCACGCCAACGCCATTTCAAGGCTAAACCACCAAGCATAGCCGCTTCACTTGAACCGGTAGTTGAACAGCCTACAGTTGTATCAGCATGAGGAGAATTCCAAAGATGTGCAAGCATATGGACACATCTTTGTTCAATTTCAGCAGTTTGCGGATATTCATCTTTATCGATCATATTTTTGTCAATGCATTCATCCATAAGGCTATGAATTTCGCTATCGAGCCAAGTTTGGCAGAAAGTGGCAAGATTTTGGCGCGCATTTCCATCTAGCATAAGTTCATCATGAATCGCTTGATAAACTACTTGAGCAGAAGATTCATGTATAGGTAACATTTGTTTTGGTAATGATTTAGAGAGTTCAACTCTAGCAAAAACATCGTCATATACTTTTGATTTTTCCATAATAATATCCTTGGCTTCTATATTGTTTCAGATTTTTTTTCGTATGAAAATGGAGCAAAACCTTCATCATCAACTTTCCACTCAGGTTTTCTTAGGCTATGAATTGCTAAAGGAATTGCAACTCCAAAAAGATTACCAATAACCAGCAGACCAATCCAAATTAAAGGAGAGCCTATTGATATTTGTGAAGGCGGGAAAAAGCCAAAGAAAAATGCTAAAAGTGAGGAAAATAAACCTAATCCACCAAAAAACCACATTCCAAAATGACCAAAAGGAACTTTAAAAAATCTTTTTACATAAGGCTGACTTATGCGTAATTTAATAAAAGCTGAAAACATAAGTATATACATTATAAGATAAAGTGTGATTGTAAGTGCCGATAAAATCTGATAAGCAGCTTGCACAGAAGGCAACAAAACAAACATAACTGCAAGTAGAGTAACAATAATTCCTTGAACAATCAAGATATTAACCTGAACACCCTCAGCATTTGTTTTCTGCAACCATACAGGCAGATAGCCTGCTTTACCAACAGTTAAAATACCTTTACTAGGTCCTGCAATCCAAGTTGAAACTTGTCCAAAAACACCAAAGGCAAGGCAAGCAGCAACAACCGAAGCAAGCCACTCAACACCAAAGGCTTTAAATAAATTATCATAAGCAATTAGAAGACTTTGAGTCAGATTAATCTTATCTTGTGGAATTATAATAGCAATTGCTAATGTTCCAAAAATAAATAAAAGTACAGTTAGCACAGAAGAGAGTAGAATTGCTTTTGGATAGTCTTTTTGTGGATTTGCAACATCTTTTACGTGAACAGAACTCATTTCCATACCTGCATAAAAGAGAAATATACTCACAGCAAGTGAAAGATTATTGAAATCTGCAATATCAGGAATTAATTTTGATGTAGACATATCAAGATATATTGGCTTTCCGCTAAAAGCATAGGAAATACCTAAGATTATAAGTAAAGCACCCGGAATAAGAGTACCTAAAATAACACCCCATTTACTAATAGATCCCGATAGTTTAGCTCCTCTAAAATTAAGGAGTGTAGCAACCCAGTATACTCCTAAAACGATAGCAAGTGTATATTCAGGATTATCAGCAAGTTTTGTATCAAAAGCGATATCCGTACCAGTAAAAGCAAGAGAAACAGCTGCAAAAGTTAGAACAGTAGGGAACCAAATAGTATTTTGAATCCACTGCAAAAAGATAGCAACAAATCCCCAAGCACCTCCAAAAGCTTCACCGACCCAACGGAAAACTCCTCCTTTTTCAGTCCACGATGTAGCCATTTCAGCGGATACAAAAGCTACAGGAATTAAAAAGAAAAATGCTGCAAATAAATAATAAAATATTGATGTCAAGCCATATTCTGCTTCTGCCGGCAATCCACGCAGGCTTACAATTGCGGCAACGTTTATCATTGCCAAGGTAAAAACTGAAATATTACCACTCTTTTCTTTTGAGTTTACATCTGCCATAGATAATCTCCTTTGTCTTAGAGGCTAAAATTCAAATTTATTTTATTGAAGGGGTCAAAAAAATAAATAAATTAATTTAATATAGGAGATTACTTTTTTTTATTATAAGCAATTATTCTTTGTATTAGAGAAGATTATCATCAAATTCTAAGAAAAAAAATAATTAGTTAAGAACTCAAAAAATAAACTTTTTCAAAGAGTATGTGCTTTGAAGTACTTTATGATATTTATAAGTGATAGTAAGGAAAGCAAGTTTAACTTATATTTAAATCTTGACTTTCTATCTCAAAGTTCTTATTAAAAGGGAAAGGGCAATAAGTGCGCCAACACTTACCACCCTAACGGGTAAGCCCTCTGATGTTTAGTCGTTATCACAACATCAAAGAAATCTTAATTGCCACCATGAAAGTGCCAGATTCGTGGTGGCAGACTTCTTTAATTGCCTAAACAAGCTTAGATTATTTAGTTCATAACCATAGTAAGGAAAATCTATACACAAAAAAAAGCACAAAGTTTTAGAACTCAACTTCTAAAACTTTGTAAATTATTAACTTTTAGAAATACTTTTCTAAAATTTTAATTTATCCTTATTTTAAATAAAATGTTCTAGACAGGTTGGTAGGGAAAGAATAATGAAAAACTTTCAATGTAATATGGAATTGGCTCTTGATGTTTTAAGCGGTAAGTGGAAGTTGATTATCATTCATCACATCGGCAATGAAGCAAATATTAGATATGGAGAACTCTTACGTTTAATTCCTACAATAGATAAAAGAGTGCTTTCAAGGGAACTTAATGAGCTTGAAGAGAAAAATTTAATAACAAGAAAAGTATATAATGAAAAAGTTCTACGTGTTGAATATGCTTTATCTTCAATTGCTTATGAGCTTCTTCCTGTTCTTTCTGAACTTACGAAGTGGGGGAAAAAATATAACGAAGAGTTTTCTTATGCTCAAGTTATAACAGATAATAGTGAATATCTATCTACTGACAATTTTGTCCCTATAGACAAAAAAATCTCTAATTGATTTAGTATTCCTCTTCATCTATTCTTCCTATAGTTTGAAAAATCTAAAATATAGGAGAACCTATTATGTCAAAATTAAGTTTAGTTGCTATTGTAATTGCAAAAGAAGGAAGCAAGGATTTTATCCAAAAAGAGATTGAAAAATTAATTCCTATAACTCGTGAAGAGGAAGGCTGCATTAATTACAATCTTTTCATAGACAATAAAAACCCTAACAGATTCCTTCTTCAAGAAAATTGGGAAAGCTATGATTTATGGCAAAATCATATGAACAATTCCCATATGAAAAATTATGTAGAAGTAACAAAAGATGATGTAGAAAACTGGGAACTTATTGAACTTTCACAGCTTGACTAATCCTAATAATTACCTTCTATATTTTTCTATAGTATAGAAGGTAATATTTTTTACTTTTCAACTCATATATATATCAATAATTTCTAAATCTTGTTATAAGTAGTATTGTCTCTTGACAATTTTTTTTATGTATAAGATGCTTTTTAAAGCAAGAACAGAATCATAATCCACTGTATAAAAATTTCAAATAAACTTGACTCGAGATTTAAATCTGAAGTTTTTAAAAACAATAATTAT
Source organism: uncultured Desulfovibrionaceae bacterium (assembly GCA_964369185.1). GTDB lineage: Bacteria > Desulfobacterota > Desulfovibrionia > Desulfovibrionales > Desulfovibrionaceae > CAYJAZ01. Next base: position 2,344 of record CAYJEN010000068.1, on the reverse strand, counting down.
GCAGAAGCCGTTTTTATAAAGAAATTTTTGATAGATATGAGGAGCAAAAGTAATATGGCAAAAGAGTTATTCGATAAAAAGATATTGCTTCTTCTTTTCATGGTGTCAATCATATGGGGTATAAATCCTTCAATTAATAGACTTTTACTTGAGTATGCAAATCCTGTTATTATGATTGCTTATCGTTTTATTATAAGTTCATTTACACTTTTTGCCTATTTGATTTATAAAAAACAATTTAGAATTCCTCCTTTGAAGCATTTGCTTTTTTTCTTTATCCTAGGTTTTTTTTCGATAAGCATAACAAATACAATGAATATTGCAGGTTTTGAATATTCCACTGTCACCAATTGTTCCCTTATAATATCTGTAAGTCCTTTGCTTATTTCGGTTTCTGCATTTATCTTTTTCAAAGAAAAGCTTTTTGCATTACAGTGGATTGGCATTATTCTTGTTGCATTGAGCACAATCTATTTGATAACAGATGGAAATCCAACAGAAATTTTTGGCTTTGATTATAATAAAGGCGACTTACTTTTCCTTATTGGACAAGTAACGTGGACAATCTATACTTTGATGCTTTCCAAAACACCAAAAGACATTTCTTTGCTTGAGGTTGTTGCCTGGCCTTGCTTTTTTGGCGCAATAATAAACTTCATTGTTGCTTCTTACCTTGGTTTGCTAGAATTGCCGATATTAAATTCAACATCTATCAGTGCGCTGATATTTTCTATTTGGGTAAACTCAATGGGGGCAGTTTTATTATGGAGCTATGGTGTAAAGCAAGCAGGAAGTCAAATAGCAAGTATTTTTGTTAATTTAGCCACGCTTATTTCTATCTTCATAGGAATATTTTTACTTGGTGAAAAAGTTACGAATGCTATTATCGTAGGATCAATAGGAATTTTAGGCGGCGTTCTTCTTCTTACTCAGTATAAATTTTTTCTATTTCTCTATCAAAAAAGTTTTCCTATAAGGAAATCTTAAGTTTTAAGCTCGATAGGCTTCGCCTTTTTGAAATCCCTTATAGAATAAATTCTCATCAGAGGATTATCCGAAAGCTGCTATAAAAATGCTCCTTTTTTTATCTAGAGCTTAAAATAGAAAAGCCCTATAAGTTTTTTTGAGACTTTAAGGGCTATCATAACCTATTGATTTTGTATAGTATGCTTGTTGTATTTCTTCGGCTCTCTTCGGCTTCTAAAGACTCGTATCTAATGTTAACGGACGATAAAGGTTTTTATCGATAGTCAATGAATTTCAACGGCTTTACAGTTTGCATTTTTGTAATAATTTGTTACTTTTTGTAAAATCAACCTATTAGATATACTTTCCTACTCTCCAACTTTACGAACAATCTCGCTAAAGCTTTCCATTGCACTTTGAAGATTATCCATAATCTCTTGAGCCAAGACTTCGGGATCGGGTAGATTATCTAAATCTGCAAGGGTTTTATCTTTTACCCAAAAGATATCAAGGCTTGTTTTGTCACGAGTGATGATGTCGTCATAATTAAATTTACGCCATCTACCATCGGGAGTTTCTTCGCTATAGCTTTCTTCTCTTGCTTTGAGATTTCCTGACTTATAGCAAGAAATAAAATCTTCTAAGTCTTTGAGTTTTAGAGGATTTTTCTTTAGCGTGAAGTGGATATTTGTTCTAAAATCATAAATCCAAACTTCTTTTGTCTGCGTTTCGGGGCTTGTTGCTCCTTTTTCAAAAAAGAGAACATTCGCCTTTACACCCGGTTTATAAAATATACCTGTAGGCAATCTTAAAATTGTATGTAGATTAGTAGTTTGCAGTAGTTTTTTGCGTACAATTTCACCTGCGCCACCTTCAAAAAGGACGTTGTCGGGCAGAACGACAGCCGCTGTTCCATTCACTTTCAATAATGTATTGATATGTTGAACAAAGTTGAGCTGTTTGTTTGAACTTGTTGCCCAAAAATCTTGGCGGTTATAAGTCAAGTCTTCTGTTTCTTGTTCGCCCTCTTCATTTTCGATTGAATACGATGATTTTTTCCCGAAAGGTGGGTTTGTGAGCACATAATCAAAGCGTTCATCGGGCGCAGAAAGTAAGGAATCGTTACGAGTTATCGGCACTTCGCCTGTCATGCTTCCAATATTGTGCAAGAACAAGTTCATAAGGCAAAGGCGATAAGTATTTCTTACAAGCTCCCAACCTGCAAAGGCTTTTTCTTTGAGGAAAGTTTTTTGCTCACGGTCGAGGTCGTAATTATTTTCGATAAAATCTTTTGCCGACAAAAGAAAACCACCCGAACCACAGCAAGGGTCGACTATAGTTTTATTTGGCTCTGGTCGCACACATTCAACAATAGCAT
>CAYJEN010000067.1:0-7850 GCA_964369185.1 uncultured Desulfovibrionaceae bacterium | reverse complement strand
AACGGTTCACCAGTTATTATTCCATCACAGGATATCGTTCTTGGTCTTTACTACATGACTGCGGAACGTAGTTTCTGTAAAGGTGAAGGAATGTCTTTCTGTGCGCCTTGGGAAGTAATTTCTGCATTCGATGCTAACGAAATCGAAATGCACGCACGTATCAAAGTTCGTATGCCTGACGGTGTAACTTATGACACAACCCCTGGTCGTGTTATGGTTTCAGAAATTTTGCCTAAAGAACTTGCATTTGTAAACGTAAACTGCGTTCTTACAAAGAAAGCAATCGCTAAACTTGTTGGCGAATGCTATAACGAAGCTGGTATTAAAGCTACAGTTCTTCTTTGTGACAGACTCAAAGACCTTGGGTATGAAAACGCAACTCGTGCCGGTGTTACTATCGGTGTGAAAGACTTGACAATTCCATCTACCAAGAAAGGAATTATCACAGCTGCAACTAAAGAAGTGGAAGAAATTGAACAACAATACCGTGAAGGTATCATTACTGCCACTGAAAAATATAACAAAGTTGTTGACGTTTGGACAAAAGCAACAAACGATGTTTCAAACGAAATGAGTAAAGAAATTTCTACCGACGTTATGATTGACGAAAAAACCGGTAAGAAAGAACTTAACCCATCATTCAACCCTATCTTTATGATGTCGAACTCAGGTGCTAGAGGTAACCAAGACCAGATGCGTCAGCTTGCTGGTATGCGTGGTTTGATGGCGAAACCTTCAGGTGAAATCATCGAAACTCCTATTACAGCATCTTTCCGTGAAGGTTTGACAGTTATTCAGTACTTCAACTCAACTCACGGTGCTCGTAAAGGTCTTGCGGATACAGCGCTTAAAACTGCGAACTCCGGTTACTTGACTCGTCGTCTTGTTGACGTTGTTCAAGATGTTATCATTGGTGAACACGATTGTAACACCGTTGATGGTATCGAAATGTCAGCTCTTAAAGAAGGCAACGAAGTAAAAGTTCCATTAGGTGAACGTATTATCGGTCGTATCTTGCTTTACCCTGTTTACGATCCAGCAAAACCTTCTGAAATCATTGTAGAAGAAAATACTCTTGTTGATGATAAAGTTGCAAAACTTATTGAAGATGCTGCTGTTACAACTGTAATCATTCGTTCAGCTCTTACCTGTCAATCAGAGCGCGGTATCTGTGCTATGTGTTACGGTAGAGACTTGGCTCGTGGTCACATTGTAAACATTGGTGAAACAGTTGGTACAATTGCAGCGCAATCAATCGGTGAACCGGGAACACAGCTTACAATGCGTACATTCCACATTGGTGGTACTGCATCAACAGCTACAGTTTCTCGTTCAAACTATGAAGCGCAATACACCGGTAAAGTAGTTCTTAACCGACTTCAAAGCGTACGCAATAAAGAAGGTATTGAACTTGTTCTTTCTAAGAGTGCTCAAGTTGTTATTATTGATGAGCAAGGCAGAGAAAGAGAAAAATATACATTACCAAAAGGTGCTCGTTTATACGTATCTGACGGTCAAGATATTCAAAAAGGTCAAATGCTTGCTGAATGGGATCCATTCAACGAACCATTTATCTCAGAAGTTGGCGGTCACATTAAATATGGCGACATCATTGAAGGTCGTACAGTTCAAGAAAAAATTGATGACGCAACCCGTCAAACAACTCGTACAATTCTTGAATACCGTACAACAAACCTTCGTCCTACAATCGCAATTTGTGACGAAAGCGGCACAGTTCGTACCCGTCCTTCACAACAAGGTTTAGAAATTCCAGCTAACTATGCTCTCCCAGTGGGCGCAGTTTTGATGGTAACTAACGATCAAGTTATCGAAGCGGGTGATATTATCGCTCGTAAACCTCGTGAAGCTTCAAAAACAAAAGATATCGTGGGTGGTCTTCCTAGGGTTGCTGAACTCTTTGAGGTTCGTAAACCTAAAGATATGGCTGTTGTTTCTGAAATCGGCGGTACAGTTACTTATGCCGGTGAAGCAAAAGGTAAACGTAAACTTATTGTTACACCTGAATACGGTGATACAAAAGAATTCCTTATCCCTAAAGGTAAACACATCACAGTTTCTGATGGTGACTTTGTGGAATCTGGTGACCTCCTTACTGAAGGGCATCCAGAATTACACGATATCCTCAAAACTCGTGGTGAAAAATTCTTGGCTCGTTACTTAGTAGACGAAATTCAAGAAGTTTATCGCTTCCAAGGTGTTACAATAGATGATAAACACATCGAAATTATTGTGCGCCAAATGCTCAAGAAAGTTGTTGTAACCGAATCAGGTGGAACTACCTTCTTAGTTGGTGAACAAGTTGATAAATTAGAATTCAAACACGAAAACTTACGTGTGCTTGCAGAAGGTAGAGAACCTGCAACTGCTGAACCATTAGTTCTTGGTATTACACAAGCATCATTGAGCACCTCTTCATGGGTATCAGCTGCTGCGTTCCAGGAAACAACTAAAGTTCTTACAGAAGCAGCTCTTAAAGGTAAGCAAGATTACCTCCGCGGCTTGAAAGAAAACGTTATCGTTGGTCGACTCATTCCTGCTGGTACTGGTTATCGTGAATATGTAAATCAAGATATCATCGTTCCTAATCAAAAAGAACGTGCTGATAAATTCCTTGATGAATTAGAAGAAAGCTCAATCCTCGCTGACTAAGCTGACTTGAAAAAATAAAAAGGGGAGATAAGTTTGCAAGAGCTTATCTTCCCTTTCGATTTAATAAAGTTTTATATTTCGCTGCAAGTTATATTTTAAAAGATAAAAGGTTAATTCATGAATCCTCAAAATCAAGAAAATCTACAAACAGAAGCTCCACAAAATGATATCCCGCAGTGGCTTGCTACTGCCGATAAATTTAGATTTAATATGCCGGAAGAAAAAGAATATCCATGGCTTACTTTTTTACTAGATGCTTATGCTCTTATTGATGCTTCTGTGCAAAATGCTATCGATATAAAAGTTGAACAAGGAAAAAATCTTGCTTGTAAAGAGGGCTGTGCTTATTGCTGTTCTCAATTAGTACCTATAACTCCGGCTGAGGCAATGGGGATACGTCTTACATTCAATAAATTTCTTCCAAAAGTAGAAAGAGAAAGACTCTTGCCACAACTAAATGAGCATGCGGGAAATAATGAATGGAAAGATGGGCAATGTCCTTTTTTAGTTGATAATTCATGTTCTATTTACACTTTTAGACCTATAGCTTGCCGTCGATATGCGGTATTTAATAAAGCGTGCTCTTCAATGGAAGATATTATAAATGTGGCTGACGATGAAGGACTAAATCCGGATAGAGCAGCTCTCTATGCCGCTTTAGCGCATACTTCCCCAATTTATGAAAGCCTAGGAATGACAGAAAAAGGTAAAACCCTTACCTTTGATAATTTCAAGCAGTTATTTGTAGATATTAGAGAAGTAAAATGGGGTTAATATAATATTTTATTATCAATCTCAACAACAACTTTTCTACTTGTCGAACGTCCGTAGGTATCAATAGCGGTTACGGTAAATACTTCTTTTTGGGGCACATATTCTAATGGAATGTGTGCCTCTTTTTGAGCTAAAAACTTTCCATCAATAAACCAATAAACCCATGCAGAATCGTAGTTGATACTTGCACTGAGGTTAATGCTTGGTGTGCTTGAATTTATATGGTAGACTACATTTTCTTTTGGAGTCTCAATTATTGGATTAAATGAATCCTCATTAATTGGCTGACAAAGTGGATCTTTTAAACTTGTAATATCAAAAGGAGGCGGAGCATCTTTATAAATTCCTACTTCTCTAAAATATTTTTGCATATCATTTGACCAAAACTCTGCTATTCTTTCTTCAACAAAATCTTTATTTTCAATTGTTTTTTGACAAATCCTTAATTCTGTACGGGTATCGACTAATATTTTTTTTAGAATGCCGGTATCCTTAATCGGAGTTTTACCCGGTATTATATAAATACTATTTTGCGGTTTATTTGGGCAAAGATCTGTATTTATATCACCACTTTCAGAGCAAATTTGAATTTCTCGAACACTGGAGTTTTCTATATTTTTGGGTAGAATATCAGTGAGTTTAAGATTTTTTGCAAGAGCAAGTGAAATGTCAGTAAATAGAGGGACTGCAAGTTCATTTCCAATAAAATGCGGATTCCCCTGATTATTAAAGTTTCCAATCCAAACAAGAAGAATATATTCACCAAGAGTACCAATAGCCCAAGCATCACGAAATCCATTAGATGTTCCTGTTTTTATGCGTAGAGGGATTTTTCCACTTCTTGTGTTGAGAATATTTTCGTCTTCAAGCATTGTAAGAGTTATTGCACTGGATTCTTTAGATAATAAAGGAGTAGGGCTAGCAGTTCTTTTATCTTTTTCAAAAACTAATGGTTCGTAAAGCCCTTGATTAAGTAGCATAGAATAGAGGCTTGCAAGCTCTGTTGCTTTTAGTTCTGCTCCACCAAGAACAAGGCTAAGGCCATAATGTTCTCTACTTTCTTTAAATTCAACTTGAGCAGATTTTAGAAAATCATAAAGATCAGGAGTTTCAAGCTCTGCGGCAAGGTTAATAGCCGGTATATTACGGCTCAACTTTAAAGCTAGTTGCGCAGGTAATGGACCTGAATACTCTTGATTGAAATTCTCAGGGTTATAATCTCCAAAAGAACTTGGAATATCGAGTAAAATTGTTCCCTCGTGAATAAGTCCTTGTTCCATTGCAAGCGCAAAAATAAAAGGCTTGAGTGTTGATCCAGGAGAACGGCGGATATTTAAAGCGTCATTTTCTCCTTCAATTTCACTATTATGAAAGTCAGCTGAGCCAACATAAGCTTTTACTTCCATTGTGGGGGTATGCACTAAGAGAGCTGAAGCATTGTTTATTCCATAAAGTTTACCACGTCTTGCAAAAGCCTGAATAGTTTCTTCAACTGTTTTTTGAATATAAAGGTCTAGCGTAGATGTTACAATAGCACTGTTACTATCAGTCAGTAGTTTTTGACTTAAATGAGGCGCAAGAAAGGGGATATCTTTAGTAGAGTATACATCTAAAGATTTATTCGCCATAATGTACTGAGGATAAAATTCTTTCCATTTCTCCTCAAAAACAGCACGGACTCTATTGAAGTCGTGCCCTTTATACGGATTTCTTGCATTTGGATTTTGCGGTACAATTGCAAGGGCAAGGCTTTCTGACGTTGTTAGATTTGTAGCACTTTTCTTGAAGTAAATTCTGCTTGCGGCACTTACTCCTTCAATATTTCCACCGTAAGGAGCAAGATTCAAATATGTTTCAAGAATTTCTTTTTTTGAGTGATGAAAGTCCATTTGAAGAGCACGCCAAATCTGTAGAAGTTTTCCTTCAAATGTATTACTCTTTAAGTCGAAAACAAGCCGTGCAGTCTGCATTGTGATTGTAGATGCACCTATTGTTCTGCTTTTCTTGAGATAAGTTTCATAGGCGGCACGAAATAGTGATACAGGATTTACACCAAAATGATTATAAAAAAATCTATCCTCATATACTATCACTGCTTCTACTAATTTAGGTGATATATCATTTAACGTACTATAAATTCTATATTTATCATCTTCTGAGAGAGTGAGTCTTAATAGAGTATCATTTTTATCAAAGACTTGACGTGAAAAGGTTATGCCATCAAGCAAAGCCCTATCTTTATAAGGATAGGGCGCAAGATGTAGAGCCGTGTAGATTACAAGACTAAAAACACAAGCTGTGGCAAGTAAAAAAAGAATTGTGCGCTTTACTATTTTAATAGCGACTTCTTTCTTTTCTTTGACCTTTTTTATGAGAGCCTCTCTGACCTTCTTCATTGTTTCTGTTACTTGACCTTGAATTTCTCTCGTTTCTTGATTTATTTGGGTAGTCACTTTTTGATTTGCTAAAATCGTTATTTCTTGCTCTGTTCGAGTTTTCACTTCTCGATTTATTATGAACATTACCTCTTGATTCTGTTAAAAGATAATGTTGTTTCAGGCGTTCGGCATCAGATTTTGCAATGTATAAAGGTTCACCTTTAGGGTCACATTCAGCATAATAGCAGGCAGTTGCTACAGTCGATGGAGTAGGGATAAAGCATTGCACTTGCTGAGGTTTCCAATTTCTAGCTTGTAACCAATTTTTCATTTCATGCATATCTTTATCAGTACAGCCCGGAAAAGCCGACATCAAATAAGGTATAACATACTGTTCTTTATGCACGTTTTTAGATTGTGCATAAAAGGCATCTAAAAACTTCTCAAAGAGTTCCATATTTGGCTTACGCATTCCATCTAGAACGTGGTCAACACAGTGTTCAGGCGCAACTTTCAGCTGACCTCCTGTAAATTCTCCTGTATAAGCTTCAAGCGCAACTTTATCTTTCAAAGCTAAGTCGAAACGTATTCCACTTGCTACTCTAACACTTTTTACATTACGAACATTCTTTGCATCACGTAATAAATAGATATGTTCCTTTTGTGGAACATCGAAAAACTTACAAATACTAGGGTACATGCAGCTAGAGCGTTTGCAGTTTGATGTATCAGCAGTACACTTTGCTTGCCACATATTTGCAGATGGTCCACCAATATCACTTATATGACCGTGAAACTTCGGAAGATTATTCAACTCTTCAATTTCATTGAAAATAGAATCTGCGGAACGAGAAGAAATATGTCTTGACTGATGAATTGCTAGGCTACAGAACGAGCAACCACCACCGCAACCACGATGTGAAGTTATAGATGTTTGCATCATCTCAACTGCCGGAATACGCTCTTTATAGCTAAAATGCGCCATACGAGTGAAAGGCAAAGAATAGAGCTTATCAAGCTCTTCAGTGGTCATTAAATTAGAAGGTTCTTCAAGTAAAACAGCTCTATCTCCAAACGATTGAATAGCTATTTGTTTCGATTGGTGAACATGTTGTTCAAGCATAAGAGTAGCTTTTACGAGAAGTTTTTTATCTGCTAAAATTTCATCGTGCGATGGTAATATTAATGCGTCAGTATAGGTTTCAATTTCTTTTGACTTTATAAGTCGAGCAGAACCTTTGATATTTTTTAGAACATCTTGAGTTGTTTCATATTCTTTTTTATTATCAAGTCTTTGTGCAACTTCAAGAATTGCTTTTTCACCCATTCCGTAAAGAAGTAAGTCGAGTTTAGCATCTGGCAAAAGAGATTTTTTTAGATTATCCGTCCAAAAATCGTAGTGAGAAACTCTTCTTAGGCTTGCTTCAATACCGCCGGCGACAAGTGGAATTTGAGGAAATGCACGGCGCACCATATTTGCGTATACGGTAACAGCTCTATTTGGTCTTGCACCTGCCTGACCTCCCGGAGTATATGCATCATCGCTTCTTTTTTTGCGAAAAGCTGTATAATGCGCAAGCATAGAATCAATAGCGCCGGCAGAAACACCGACGAAAAGTCTTGGTCTACCCATAACAAGGAAGTCGTCAATATTATCCCAGCGAGGTTGAGCGATTATCCCGACTCTATATCCATGAGCTTCAAGATATCTGCCAAGTAAAGCAGAGGCAAAAGCAGGGTGATCAATATAAGCATCACCCGAGATTAATAGGATATCTAATTCATTCCAACCACGTTCATTCATTTCTTCTTTAGTCATTGGAAGAAAATTTTTATTTATATTTTTTTTCATTTTTTTCTTTTTGTTTTTTTACTGTCTATATCTTCTAAAGTAGGTTTTAGCACAACTTCCCCAAAAGAACAAATAGTAACTTTTGAGGGGGAAATTTATTTTCTTGAGAGGGGGAAACCATACTTTTTTTGAAAAAAAGCTAAGGTTTCCCCCTCTCAAACTCTCCCCCTTCCTAC
>CAYJEN010000066.1:0-8018 GCA_964369185.1 uncultured Desulfovibrionaceae bacterium | reverse complement strand
CAGGTTGAAGTTCTTTCTGTACATTGAGCAAAGCCTTAGCCAATTTTGTGATATCGTGCGATTGATATTCTTGCATATATTCTCCTAATTTGTTGTTTTTATGCTTTAGACGCAAAAAACCCCCGATGTAGTCTTTTAGCTACACTGAGGGTTTTAGTGTGTGAAATAATGGGGGAACTATTTCAATAAAATGATATATTTTTGAAATTTTTTGAAAGACAAAATTTTTCTATATAAATTATTACGATTATAGCTAATTTGATGCAGGTGTTATAGAACAACTTACTGCTGACACTTAGATTATAGAAAGTATGGAAAGCTTATTTTCCTGATAAAATAAATGGTAAAAATTCTTCTCTAAACTCCATAGCTCCTTGAATTGACAGGTGGTCGTTGTCAACATATCTAGGTATATTATTTTCATCCAAGCCATAGCAGTAGGTTTCATCACATATTTTATCAGTAAGGCTTATCTCATGAAAGTTCAATGTTTTTAAAAATTCTAAATTATTGAAAGTTTTTTCATGGAGTTTTTCATAGTCGCTGTAATCACTAAGAATATAATCTTTGATTGAAACATTTTTATGTAATCTGTCAATTTGTCCTGCGCGAACGGGTACAGGTATAATAAACTCGGGCAGATTTTTTAAATAATAAAAATCAACAGAATCATCAGACCAAAAATTTACTGCATCTTTTATAGCTTGCATAATAGCAAATTCCGAATTTTCGTTAATTGTCTTATCCTCATTAATATAGTGCAGAGTGAAAAAGCCTGGACGTTCAAGCATATCTCGAACGAGAGTTTTTCCGTACATACGCAGAGTCCACCTTACAACAAAAAGAGTGGATTTTATATTTTGAGCTTGAACATATTCTTTTACTAACTCATGCTCAGCGGAAATATTTTCTATCTCACTAAGAGTTAAATTTGCATTAGCTGGTAAAGTGTTATAAAGGGGTGCTTGCGAGATATAGATAAGTCCACATACATCATTTTCTTTAGCTAAATAATCTAACATGCTGTAAGTACTTTGAGCATGACTGTCACCGGTAACAAACAGGGTTGGTTCTTTTGCTATATTCCCGAATTTATACAAGTTCGCTATACCTTCAATTGGGTTTTGTGGCAAGGAAAAGTGTTCACTTTTTATTGAGATAGTATCGTACTTACTTTCCATAAACCTAGGTATAATATCTTCTTTCACCATATAGGCTAATATACACAAAGTAGTAGCAGTCATTAACATAGAAGAAAAAAGGACTTTTCTAGTTTTTAATACTTTCTTTTTTCTTATAGGTTGTTCTAAAAAGTAGTATGAAAGCAAGGTAAGTATAAATGTTAGAATAAAAGATATTATTTGCTGAGTGAAGTTGAGTTTAAAGCTATTTGTAATGATAATATTTCCAATAAAAACAATAATAACCCAATGCCACAAGTAGAGTGAGTATGAAATTTTTCCTATTCCCACCAAGATTGGCAAAGAAAGAAGTTTATATATAATGCTTTCTTTATTTTTTCCAAGCTCTATACATAAAAGTGAAGCAATACAAGGAATTAGTGCAATATACGACGGAAATACAGATGAGAGAGTTTCTAAGTATGTGACAGAAAAAAGTAAAAGAAAAATAGTGAAAATAGAAAGTATATTATGTTGCCATTTTTTAGTACATTTAATAAGAGACGTATCTTGTCCAGCTTTTACCGAGATAATTGCGAGTAAAGAACCAAGAAGTAATTCCCACCCTCTAAATGGTAGCCAATAAAAAGCTGTCTTTTGACTAATAAAGCTAGTAACGACACACGCAATAAAAGATATAATTGTAATAGAAAATAATATTTTTATGATAGGTTTGCTTTTCCGTACTAAATATCCCAGTAGAAGAGGAAAAAATATATAGAATTGTTCTTCAATTGCTAAAGACCACATATGTAACAATGGTGTAAAGTGTGACTCAATAGCAAAATACCCTTGATCCCCCCAAAAGTGGAAGTTTGCTCCAATAGCAATAACAGAAAATATAGAGTTTGTAAGCTCATTTAGAAAAAAATCGACTAAAAAGGTGTTACCCAGAAGAAGAGTTACAAGTACTACAAGGAAAAATACAGGCAATATACGCCTTACACGGCGTTCATAAAAATCTAGGAGTGAAAAACTACCTTTCAATGATGTTGATGACGATGTAAGCATTTGTGTATATATAATACTTGTAATAAGATAGCCGCTTATGATGAAAAATATATCAACACCAACATAACCGCTTTTCAAAATATTTGTCATTCCCAGATGGTAAAAAATAACTGATAAAACAGCAAAAGCTCTTAATCCGTCTATATCGGCTCTATATTTCATTATATGTCAATAGATTTTTTCATAAGTTGTAAAATTGAAATTTAGTGTGTGTCAAAATCATAGTTCAAATTGTAAAATAAGCTCTAAGACATTTTCAGTATTCTTCAGTGTTCAGTATCGTCTCTCTTTCAAGTTGGGTCTTCAAATATACAGGAAAGAGCCATTGCCATAGCCGAAACATTAGAAAGTCTGACTCCTGAACAGCAAGATGCCGTTTTGAATGTGATGTATTCAACAGTAAGAGCTTTGAAGAAATCATAAATTTTAGATAATTAAATAAAAAAAATCCTCACTCCCCTTGAAAGAGGAGTGAGGGAAAGTATAATATTTTCTGTATGTTACTTGTTAGCTGTAACTTGATAAACTGATAAAGTACCTGAGTTTTCATTCGCAGCTAAAACTAAAGCCTTACCATTCGAGCTGTCTTTTGCAGATACAAAAACAATGCCTTCAGGTCCTACATCGCCTTTGATATCTTCGGAAAAGTCACGAGTATTGATATAGTTTACATAACTGATATCACTTGGATTTGTTACATCATACACCATAACTCCGCTGATTCTTTCAAGACCGATAAAAGCATAATCTTTGCCGTCTACATTACCTACAGCAACATATTCAGGTTCAGGACCTTTTTTACCGGATCTATCTTCAAGACTTTTATCGTCATTTGAGGCATTGAAATTATTCGGAATATATTTAGCTGTGATTTCTTCAAATCCGCTTTCACTATCCGCAACAAGTTCTAAACCATTTTTTGTCGCTTTGAAAATAGAGAATGAACGTGTACCATAAAGATAAGCTTTAGACTGATCCATTGATGAATAGCCCTGTCTTGGGTCAAACCATGTAACTTTTTCTGAAAGTGTAACATTGCCGGTTGGGGAAGTTTTACCTTTCACTTCATTCACATAGAAATTTTCGCTCTCCTCTTCACCCCATTCACGGCCATCGCCTTCATTAGCCAAGAAAAGATAAGTTTCACCGTCTTTTTTCATCATCGAAATACCGTCGGGCATTCTCATACCATAAACATCTTGATTTTCTAATTTGATTTGCTCATTTGCAACAAGGTCAAGCTTTACTTTCTTGAAATCTTGGAAGCCTAAACCTGTAACATCTGTGAATTTTTGATTTTTTATATCCAAAGTTGCAATTGCATTTGCTTCTTGAAGAACGACATAAGCGTAATCATTATCAGCGACAATATATTCAGGCTCGAAATCTTCTGCTAAGCTTGCGTTATCATAAACAATAGCACCGTTTTTGATATATTCAGCTCTTTTAGACTCATCAAAACTGATAATTTTTGAAGTGCCTTTTTCTACATCAATAAGGCTTACGCTACCTTCCGGATTTACTACATTTTTTCCGTAACCTTCTCTTGGTTCGCCTTCATTAGCAACAAGAATGTATTTTCCATTTGGAGTAAAGGTTAGGGCGTCAGGCTGAATACCAGCATGCAAAATCTTCACGTCTTTTGTATTGATTGTGCCGTCATTATTGAGTTTGAAAATTGCAACTCTACCATTTTCGGTATATTCATCCGCTTGCAATGCAACCGCAATATGAGTATTTGCATCGTTTATTGCAACACTACTCATATCGCCATAATCGAAATTTTTATTTGTAGCGGTGATTATATCTTCCATTTTTATCGAAGTGCCACGAAGTTCCTTGGATAAATCCATCATATCAACTGTTACCAAAATACCTTTAGCACCTGCAACGGCATAAGCTTTCTTCGCTTTTTTATTATAAGCGATGATTTCTACGAGTCCGCCGTCTTCATTTGCTTCACCGATAGAATATTTCGTGATAAGATTTATATCTAAACTACTATTTCCATTATCAAAACCATTGAGATTTATATTTTCGGCAAAACCATAGCTTGCTGACAAAAGTAAGGCTGTAGATAAAAAAGTTGAAACAAGGAATTTATTCATGTTTTTCTCCAAAATCATTTTCTTTTTAGACTTCAAATAGATAAATGGTATATGTTACAACTTTATGTCAGCAATGTTACAGAATGGCATCTTATCTTAGAATTGCCTCAACCGCTCTCTCAACCAACACAAAAAGCTTTCTTTTTCATATCCAACTTTTGAACCTATACGGATTTTCTTTTCAGGGCCTGTACCATTGGCATCAGCATTCGCCATAGTCTTTGCTGAAATAAGTCCTCCTAAAATCTTTGATGCAGTTTGTCGTGAGAATACAGGCGGTAATTCTTTCTCTAAGGTCTTGAAGAAATCATCGCTCCCTACTTCGGTGTATGGAAATTGCTGTTGAGCTTGAAAGTAACTGTTATTGAACTGATGTATGCCTTGTTGTTGATTTGCCATCATTTGTTTTTCTAACGCAAAGATATCAAAATAGTTCATTTTTTTCTCCCTTTCTACAGGGTTTTTCTATATAAATAAGAGGGTTTTATACTAGCTGAGTATTATCCCCCTTGTGATTGTTCTAGCTATTGAATTTATTGATTCTTGAAATACTGAATTATATCATTAGCTTCTTTTTGATTTAGAAATTGAACCCTTTTTCCGAATCTCTGACTTGAAACATCATCAGGGTTTTGATTGTTTTCAGCAGCAAGCTTTTTTATGAGCCCAACTTGCCTATCAGAAATATTTTTATCTGTGCTGTGGTTATATTTCTTTTCTTCTTTGATATCAGTATTTGAGGTATTTGTTTGGAAAGGTGTTTGTTTTTGATAGTCGTGAGGGATAGGTCTCGACGGTGTATTTTCGATGCTTTTTGTTGATTTTTCTCTTGCAATTTCAAGGAGTTTTTCTACGTCGTCAGTCTTTTCAGCTTTTTTCGTAGCAATACCAAAATCTGAGATGACACCTTCTTTTGTTTGAATTTCACCTTGAACAATTGCAATAAAAGCATTTTCACTTGAGGGTATTTGAATAATTTTGTAAGACTTCATCATTATTTCCTTTTATGTAAACTTTTGATCTTTATACGTAAAGAGTGAGGGGCTAGGGATTGATAGGGAGCTGATAGGAAGTTCTGCATAGTATATACATAATGTAAAGGAATATTTATACTTTCATAAAAAAGAACCCTCTATGTTTCCATAGAAGGTTCTAAGTTTATAATTATAAGTTTTACTGCTCTAATAAAATTGAATGATTATGTGGACTATATAACAATCTTCGTATTTCAACAACATCTTCAATAATATCAAAATGATAAGCAGTGTTTTGTGAAGATTGATAGCTTGAAAAATTTCTGTATTGATTTTGCAAGTGATTGTTTTGAGTTTGGTAATTCATAACGTTTTCTCCTGTTATGAATTTGAACTTATCCTTATCACAACACATGGAGCAAAAGGAAGCGAAGTGTCAAGATAGACTGTTCATATAATAGGAAATTTTTGTAAAATCATCAAATATTTTTGCCGTGCTTATACATAGGCATAACAACAAAACTAATTTTTCACAGAAAAAGCCCAACCGCTTGACATTATAATGGAGAAATTATACTTTTTTAAAGTACATATTTTTCTAATATGCAACCCTTTTGTGTACAGATTTTCTTTGATACCCCAGTTTTCCAAATAAAAAATATAAAAAAGGAATTTGCCAATGCAATCAAAAAATGCCATTTCAAATCTTAAAAATCGTTACACAGCGGTATTAAAAAAATGCCATTTGCTCAACACTTTTGGCTCTCTTGCACTTGTCGGTTTTCTTTGCCTAAGCGTTAATACAGCGCAAGCAGAAGACGGCGCAAATGGCTCTGATGTTAACGTGAGCAATCAAAATTTCACTATCACTTCAACTTCTAGCAATTTTATAGAAGCTGAAAGCCGTGGCGAAAATGCTACAGGTTCAGGCAGGGGCGGTGACGGCGGAAATGTAACAGCAAATAACAACACAACAACTGTGAGTGGAACTGTGAGTGGCTTTCTCTACGGTGGCTATGCAATAAACATTGGCGGTGATAGCGATAGTGGCAGTGGTGGCAGTACTGGCACCACAACAGCTTCTTATAATACTATACACATGAACGGAAGAGCAGTGGATAATGTTTTTGGTGGACGTGCGTACAGTCGTAGCGGTTATAGCGATAGTGGTACAGGCGGCACAGGCGGCAATGCAACAGCGAATAATAATACAGTAAGCGTGAACGGAGCAGTAGTACAAAGTGTGTTTGGTGGTCATGTACAAACCCGTGGCGGTAGTAGTGATAGCAGCTCAGGCGGCACAGGCGGCAATGCAACAGCGAATAATAATACAGTAAACGTGAACGGAGCAGTAGCGAGAAATGTTTACGGAGGCTATGCATCTAGCTATGGTAGCACTAGTGGCACAGCTACAGCTTCTCATAATACTGTGCATTTAAATAATGCAACAATAGGCACAACAAGTCAACCCTCTTATGTTATAGGCGGTGTAGCAGTGGGTAATGCTTTCTCAAGAGCAGAAAATAACACTGTTATCTTATCAAATAATCTCACGATTAATGCTTCAGCTTTGTATATATACGGTGGTTCTGATAGTAATTCTCCTACTCTAGGTATCTCCACTGGAGCTAACTTTTTTACTGGCAATACTTTAATTTTGAATCAGTATAAAGGAAATAATATAAATTATGTTGTAGGCTTTGAAAAATACGCTTTCATTCTTGATCCTAATGAGAGTGAGCATGTAGCTACAGTTACACATACCTTACACCTAGATAGTTTATCTGTTGTGAAAAGTGCCTATGTAAGTGACATAAGCACCTTGACTGCAAATAATTATGTTGTAGGAAAGACGTATACACTTATCGATTCAACTAGAACAGCCGGATTTCTTGCAAATAATGGACAAAATATCACAGGCTATGAAGGTGCATTTGTTGAAAATACATGGCAAGTCAATACAGTAGGAGCTGACATAACAGCTACATTAAAATCAAAACAAGCAGGCGATAGGGCTGATCATCTTGTTTCTGCTTATGGTGAAACAGTCGCTTCTATACTCACCACTTCAAATAACGCACTTATGCAAGGCATTGAAAGCGCGCGTAACAACACGCAATTAGCAAGCGTTAACGCAGGTTTTAGCGCTGGTTCTGAGATGAAGCAAAATATCTTCATGCCATTTGCAACTATCTATGGTGGTTATTCTTCTGTAGGTGATGATAATAATATCGACATCAACTCTCTTTCACTTGTTGGCGGTCTTGGTTACACTTCTTATTTAAATAATAGCGAACTTCTTCTTGCCGCTTTCTTTGAAGCAGGGCATGCTGGCTATAATTCTTATGCTAATAATCTCCACAGTGAAGGCGATGCAAATTATTATGGCGCTGGCTTATTCACACGCTATGATATGTATGCTGGTTCAGGCAATGCCTATGCAGAAGCTTCTGCAAAAGTGGGTTCAATGGCTTATGATTATTATAGCGACGACATCAAAAATGCTCTTGGTGTAGCAACTTCTTATGATGTAGACTCACTTTACTATGGTGCGCATTTTGGGCTTGGCTATGTTTGGAATATTAATAATGCCTTAGATCTTGATATGTCTGCAAAATATTTCTATACACATCAAGACGGCCTTGATGAAGAAATCGGTGGAAATAATTTTGATGTTGATGGCTTAGATTCACACCGTGTAAGAGCAGGCGCAAGACTTTCTTACACAATGCCAACTTCTTATA
>CAYJEN010000065.1:0-8116 GCA_964369185.1 uncultured Desulfovibrionaceae bacterium | reverse complement strand
TTTCTGAATATCCAGTTTTGAAAGCGGAGGTTTACACTTGTTGAGAAAAGAGTCAGTTCTTTTGATTGCCCAAGCTCAAAACGTAGAAGTGAAACAATATCAGCTAGTTTATGCTCGATTCTTTTCTTAGAATTATCTTGTAACTTTTCAGGAAATTTTATTGTATAGGCTTGCCACAATTTTTCATTCGATAAAGCATAAGGCGCAGATGATAGAATTGCGTAAAGCTCTTCAATCATTTTAAAGGTAAGCTCTCTATTTCTATAGGCTTGATTATATATGATATTTAATGCTGTGATAGAATCTTTATTCTCTTCAATGAACTTTTGAAAAGTGGAAATTGCTTGCTCGGCTTTTTCCTCATAATCGCTATCCCAACCTTTGAAAATAACTTTATCAAGATTGACATTATCAATAATCTGGTCATGCGCTTTACGAGCATTCAAGATGAAATCTCTCACTTTTGCTTCATAAATCGGCTTCACGGCTTCTTCAATCAAATTTTCTTGCGCTTTTTTCAAATTATCTTCGCTTGTTGATTGATAAAGCGTGAGTGAACTTTCTGCAATTACATCTTCATCAAAAGCGTTCAGAAGATTTTGAGTTATCACTTTTAGCCCAAGCCCGTCTGTAATTTCAAGGCATTCTTCTTGCTCTTTTTCTGTAAGGATTTTATCAAGCTTTATAAAGCGGTTAGCTAGAGTTGTGAGCGTGTCTTCATCTCTGTCACCCATGACGATACTTGTCATAAGTTCTTTCAATGATGTTGAGGGCTTGCGCTCTAGCTGACGTGAAGAAGATTTCTGCGATTTTGTAACGCCTACAGCATCAACCACGATATAGCCCATTTTGCGCTCGGTAGCAGATGGGGAAACATCTTGCAGGGCTTCTTTGCTCAAAGTTCTTGTTGCTCGCCCTAACATTTGCTCAAAATAGTTTTTCGAGCGAACATCACGCATAAAGAGCAGACATTCAATCGCTTTTACGTCTGTACCTGTTGCAATCATATCAACGGTAACGGCAACGCGCATAGTACAGCCATGTCTAAATTCATACATTAAAGTCTTATGATGTTCTTCACTTTTATGAGTAATTTTCTTACAAAATTCGTTGCCTTCTCCAAACTCTTCACGCAAGATTTTAATGATATCATCAGCATGACTATCAGTTTTGGCAAAAATCAAAGTTTTCGGCAATTCTTTACGATTAGGAAAAAGCTCCGTAAAAGCAGCTTCTTTAAATGCTCGTATCACATTGCGTATCTGAGAGGGGTTGACGATATCTCGATCAAGCTGAGAAGGTGCGTAGTTTACATCTTCATCAAGCTGGCTCCAACGCTTTTTACGTGAAAGGCGATTACGCTTTTGAATGGACTGCTTGAGAATGATTCCGCCCTTTTTTGTGATTTCGGTTTCAATGGTATATGTTCCATCTCGCCCGACGTTTACATCATCAATAACGGCTTGCTCGTGCGTGTATTCACTCACAATATTTTCATTGAAAAAGGCAAATGTGCGGTTATCTGGTGTTGCTGTAAGTCCAATCAAGAAAGCATCAAAATAATCAAGCACTTGTTGCCATAAGTTATAAATAGAGCGGTGGCACTCATCTATTATAATAAAATCAAAAAATTCAGGTGGATATTTATCATTATAGACAACTTCTTTTGCCTTATTGCCAAGGCTTTGTTCGTTGAGGGAAGTTTCTTCGAGAGATTCGTCAAGCTCTTCACCACGTAAAATAGCATACATCCTTTGAATTGTAGAAATGCAAATGTGAGTATCTTTAGGGATATGAGAAGAATTTAAGCGCACTACATTATAAAGCTCAGGGAAAAGTCTTACATCATCATTTGGCTTATATTTTCTAAATTCTTCCTCGGCTTGTTCACCTAGGTTTTTGGTATCAACTAAGAATAACACTCTTTGCGCTTTTGCAAATTTGAGGAGTCGATACACAGAAGTTATAGCCGTGAAAGTTTTTCCTGCGCCTGTAGCCATCTGAATAAGAGCACGAGGGAAGTTATCACCAAAAGAGTCTTCTAGCTGAGTAATTGCTGTTGTTTGACATTTACGAAAACCAGTATCGTCAAAAGATGGAAATTTTTTCAAGCGATTTCTAAGGGTATCATCTTCTGAAATCCATTTTTGCAAGGTTTCAGGGCGATGAAAAGAAAAAACTTCACGGGAACGCTCTTTTATATCGTCATAATCACAAAAATGCGTAATTATGTCAGTCGCTTCATAAGCAAAACGGATATATATATCTGACTTTACAAACTTTAGTCCGCTTTCAGCATATTTTTTTGATTGCCCTGCAACGGTTGAAAGAGATTCGGCTTTATTTGTTGCTTTCGCTTCAATAACACCAACTGGCTTTTTATCAATAAAAAGAAGATAATCAACAGGACCCGATTTTGTTGGATACTCACGAACAGCCACACCCAAAGAAGCGGCAGGATTGAGTTCTTTCATATCTTGAACTTCGTATCCAGCTTCCTTCAATTTTTTGTCTATGCTTTGGCGTGCTTTAGCTTCGGGGGTCAAGTGAATCTCCATAAACAACTTTATCGGCTTAGATGAGTAAATTTCTTTATGTGATAATCTATAATTAATTAGAAAAAAAGGCAAATAGTATTAGTTGGGCTTTTAACGAACGAATTAGGCTATGTTTCTAAGTTCATTCTTTTGCGTTTTTTCTGCCTCAAAATGATTTTTTATTCAGTTTATGTATGTTTTTATACACCGCACTTCATAAAAAACACTTTTTGTTGAAAATTCCACAAAATTTATGAATTTAGAAACACAGCCAAGTAAAACATTTAATTGAGGATTCTTTTTCATTTGACAGCATTTTTAAAGAGTTATATAAAATAAACTCTTTTAGAGAGCTAAAATAAAAATTATCAATATTACTAAGCATTTTATTTGTAATAACAGAAGATTTACTATTGTCCGTGGAGTGGAAATGAAAACATACTTTAAAAAACTCATTAGATTGCTGACATACTCAATTTCTTTGTTATTTTCAACTTCACCCTCTCTTTCACTGTTATTTATACTCCTTGTCGTAGTTCAAGGGCTACTACCGACAGTAAGTGTTTTTATTGGTATAAAACTTGGGAATATGGTTTCAGCCTGTGAAGTAGACTATCTTTTTATTGTTTCAATTCTATGGGTTATCTCATTTATACTGCCGGGGGTTCTCGCTCCCATTTCAAGTACACTGCAAAGTATATTAAATCAAAAAGCAACATACTTGACTCAAAGAAAAATCATTTTATCGGCAATAAAAATAACAGATTTAAAAGTACTTGAAAGTCAAGAAGTTCACGATAATTTTGAAAGCCTATCAAGAGAGGCTTCAAATAAACCTCTAAACTTCTTAGTGACAATTGTTGATTTATTCAAAGATTTTATTACGTTATTTTCTCTTTCTGTGCTTATTTCTTCTATTTTATGGTGGTTACCATTTGTATTATTACTTCCAGCTTTTCCTGTAGCATTATCCGTTGCAAAATCTCAGAAAGATATTTTTATTGCATTTTCAGGAATGAGTAAAACTTCAAGATTAATCAAATACTATATAAGTACTCTGCTAAATAGTAGTACAATGAAAGAAATTAAAGTATTCAGACTTTCTAATTTCTTTTTGGGAAAACATTCTGAAAGCTTCACTCAGTTAGAAAAAGAACTGAATAAGATTAGAGTAACGCAAATTAGACGTCCTCAAATATGGAATTTAATATACTTTATTACAGCATCAATTGCTATGTATTACTTCTCTTTATCAATAATATCAGGGAAAGTTACAACAGGTGATTTATTTGGCATAATTCAGGCGATAACTTATTTTGCTTTAACGTGCCAATGGGGAGTTTATTCACTTGCAACTTTATCAGTTTGCCTGGAGTTTTTTAGAAAACTTTATGAAGTTGAAAAGTTATCTCAATCTTTTTCAGAAGTTGGCACTTTTGATATACCCAAAGATAAAACTATTAGATTTGAGAATGTATCCTTTGAATATCATTCTGATTTACCAATAATAAAAGATATTTCGTGCACGATAAATGAAGGTGATAGAGTTGCTCTTATAGGAGAGAATGGGGCAGGAAAAACTACATTTATAAAACTTTTATGTAAAATCTATAAACCTACAACTGGAAGAATAACAGTTGGTGGTGTTGATATTAATGATATAAAAAATGAAGCTTGGATGCAGTATCTAGCTGTAGTATTTCAAGATATAGGAAAATATGTTCTAAGCATTGAAGATAATATTTATCTTGGAGAGATTGAGAACAGAGGGGATAAGGAGTCATTAAAAAGAGCATGTGAAAAAGCAGATTTTAACTTGCCACATGGAATGAATTTTACAACGCTTTTAGGAAAAGAGTTTGACGGCACAGAGTTATCAGGTGGGCAGTGGCAAAGATTAGCTATTGCAAGAGCTTTGTATTCTCAGTCAAGTGAACTTGTAATTTTTGATGAACCTACATCAGCTTTAGACCCACGTATAGAAGCAAAAGTTTTTGAGAACTTAGAAAATTTATCTAAGGGAAAAACTTCAATCATTATAACCCATAGAATGTGGGGTGTAAAAAATGTTTCGCATATAATATTATTAAAAAACGGCGAAATTCTAGAAGAGGGTACACCAGATAAGTTATTGGAAAAAAAAGGTGAGTATTATAATTTAATCGCTCTTCAGGAGGAACTCTATTTACACGGAAAATAAAATTTACTGCCTTTTGTATGTTTTGTAACATGTCTAGATATTAATATTTCTCCAATACCTTACATCTAAATATTCAAATAAAGCTTCATAAGGCTTTACACAGGCAGTCTGTAGAAAGTCCTTAGGTGCTATAATCTTATACTTATCTTGATTTATTAAACAATTTCTCCAAGTTGTTTCCATATCTTTTTCAGGCAAATATTTTTTTGCAAGTAATGTACTATTTTCTTTAGGAATTATATGAAGATGTATAAAGTCATCTGCCTGTATTCTTTCGTCAGCTTTATTAGCTATCATTTGCTCAGCCCACAAAGTTTGACGCATCAACTGGTAAAATGGTTCTACATATAGAATATCATGCGAGTTAGTCTTCAACTGCGTGGAGTTCTCAATCAAACCCGTATAACGTTTTTTACGTACATCACCAGCTTTACCTTCAGCTTTATTCTGATTTCCATAGTATTCGGTATACTTCCATTCAATAGGAAAAAGAAGTTTTTCGCCTGTACTACGGACTCCGTAAATTAAGGCCTCGATAGAAGTGCAGTTACTTCCTCTTGTTGGTCTTTTTTCATTGAGATGGTCTTTATCGCTCACTGCTTCAAATTGGATATATGCAGGTTTATAGTTATCTGTGACTATTTCAAAGAGGTCGACGATTTCCTTATCAATATTCTTGATTATAGAAAGTACAGCTTGTTTATCATTTCGCAATAAAAACAAATGATTTAGACACGATACTTGAGATGACAGAGTATGACTAGTCAATGAACCTCCCCACCATGAAATAGAATTTTGAGAGAAGTATTCTTTGCAATCATCTAAAATTTCAAAGTAAAGATTGTTATCCGTTTTTTCTAAAACAAAAGGATAAGTTCTTTTTAAAAAACTACTATTACCCTTATCATTATTAAAAATTTTGTATCTTGTATTAATTTATCAACTCGTTTGTATTGACTTTTTCGATAGTTCATATCTGTTATACACCCAGCAATGAAGAACCTGCTTGAAGAATTTGAAGATTTTGCAAGTAGGGTAATAAACCTTAACTCAGAACAACATAGCTTTACTTTAAAAGTAAGAATCAATAGAGCTGGCATAACCAACGCAGCAGATGGGATTGTTATTGTATGTAAGAACTCTTAAGAAAAAGTTATTCTTTCATTATTAAATCAGCTTGGTTGGAAGTCTAAGATACAAAGCATTATTACCGAAACGAACTTGCTTGATTGGTACGAAAAAGCACTCAGGGGTAGGTATGCGGAAATCATTGGTGACGATGTGCTAACTAGAATAGGAGAAGAACTTGTAGTTGAGTTTCCTGCAACAAACACCTTTGAAAAAGAGTTATTTTATAAAAAACGTGCTTATGAGGTTCTTGCTGATAGTATATGGAAGTAATTATAATTAAACTAGGTGGTTACTATCATATAGCGTTGTGAAGTCACATAAAAACAATGGCAGATAAGTTACTTATCTGCCATTGTTTTTTAGGCTATAACTAATCTTCGCAAATTATTATTTGTTAATAAATTGCGCGATTGCAGGACATGAAATTAGCTCATCACACCCTGAAATTTTATAAAAATCATCTTTATAGCGTTGCACTCGTCTACCATCTTCCATATAAAATTCGCCTATAGGAGAAATTATATCCGAAGATGATGCAGATGTTGTTGTTGTTGTGACATCAATCTTTTTAAACTTGCCTATAATGATAACTTTTTTGCCATTAGCACCAATTCCTATAAAGTTTTCATAACTATACATATTGTGTTCCTTCATAAGTTGAATTTAAGTTTCATATTTTCGCCAATAACACCAATAGTTCTCATGACGTAAACCTCCTATAAATGAGATATTTTCGAAGTAACACAAAAAAAATATTATGTCAATAACATACTAAAATTACAAAGAATAATAAATTTTTCTTGACACAGTTTATCAAAATACTCCTACCTGCTCCAGCCTAAATTGTTTTGAATAGATTGTTCTTGTTTCTTTTCCTGTTTCTTTTCTTGCTCTCTTAGTTCTATAACCGATTGTAATGTTATCTGATTTGATTTGAACTTGTCTTTATGTTTTGAGTCTATACCGTAGCGTAGTTGAGCATAGAGGAGACCATAAATCCTAATATTGTCACTAAAAGAAATCTTGTGACCGCTGTCAATAATTTTACCACCATTTTCAAAAGAAAAGATGATATTTCCACTTGTATCGACTTTATAGCTAAATCTACCTGCAACTTTTCTCATAATTTCAACTGCTAACAGCTTTTTCTTACTCTGTGATGACGTTTTACTATTTGATAAAATCTCATTTTGCTTTTTCAAGTAATTTTCTCTTTCTATGAGCTTTTCTGAGTAGTTATCATTGTTTTTTATCTTGATTTCTTCATTTCTATCAAGATCCTTTTTGGAGCGCAGAACTTCAAGAGCTTTTTCATCTCCATTTACAGCTCTGACTTGAAGATAACTTAACCAGTTCAAAGTCTTTACAGAAAAATTCTTTCTTAATTCAATGATTTCTTGCTGTTCCTTGACTTTGGCAAGTTTTAAAAGTTCATGCTGTTTCTGTCTTGTGACCGTAAGCCCTGTAATTTTGATTTTCTCTTTCTTCCACTTTTCCTTGATTTCGTAAATCTCCATCTGCTTTGTATCCTCGATGAACTCAATCCAAAGTTTAGATTCAATGGCGTTTTTTTGAAGTGGAGTACGTCTGTACCGATCTTTTGCTTGCACGCTTGCTTTCATACTCTGAAAATTGCCAAACTTTTCAACTAGTTTCTTATAAGATAGCTCTTTATCAAATTTACTCGCTTTAAGTCTTTGATTTCCTCTTATATTCTTGATAGATAAACCATTTCCTCGTTGAGTCAGCTCTAAACCGTACTCCGCAAATATACGATGTACGCTCCGCCAAGAACGAACATTTTCAAGCTCTTGCATGATTTTATCGTGTCGATTGATTACATATCGTTCAAAGCTCTCTTCGCCTGTTCGGCTTTCTTTACTTGCTGAATTATTTGATAATTTATATCTGTCATCTTTAGCGATACCATTGTCAATTGAAAGATTATACTTCTGCTCCATAGCCCGGCACGTCTTCTCAAGAGCATAGTAATCTCTAAAAGGTTCATGTCTGCGATATGTTTCAGGATTTATCATATTATAAGCTATGTGCATGTGAAGATTATCGGTGTTTTTATGCACTCCGCAATGCCTTTGATGTGCTTGAAATCCTAGAGCTTTTGAAAATTCCTGTTCTATATCATGATAATCTTGTTCGTTAAGTTTTCCCTCATCTTCAGTACGAAGACTCACGACAAGATGATAGGTCTTTTCTTTGCTACTGCGAGTATTTATATCTTGAATATCAA
>CAYJEN010000064.1:0-8162 GCA_964369185.1 uncultured Desulfovibrionaceae bacterium | reverse complement strand
CTACAAGCTCTGAACTTGCTTGCTTTATTTGCTCTTGAGATTTATTTTCTGACTCTCTTCGTGCAAGCCATTCTAGAATATAAAGAATATTTTCATCAGAAAGAGCAAGATTCTTTCCATTCTTTATTTCATTAAGGATAAAAGCTTGTGTTGATTCTAAATTCATATTTGCATGTTCAATATTTTTTGCTGCATTAAACATTTCTTGTTCATAGGTAGTAGTTTCTTTATTATCGTAGCGAGCTTGCTCAAATTCAACTTGCAAGCCCGAAAAAGTTTCTTGTGCATTTTTCACTTGTTGTTTAGCTGATATATTTTTCTCAGCAAAACTTGCTATATCAACTGCTATAATATTCTGAAGTCCATCGGCGACACTATTAAGATAATTTGAGTAATCTTTATAAAATTCTTTTTGTTGCTCGTCTGACATCTTTTTGCCATTAGACTGAGTTGATTCAGCTTGAGCTTTTATATCGTCTATAAATTTATTACCATAAAGTTTATAGAGTGCATTTATCATATTAGGACTATAAACATATTCAAGTATATATTCACGAGCATACTTTTCTCCTCCCGCATTTGGAAGAGCCTGTAAAGTTGAACCATAAAATATATTTAAAGCCGCAGGAGATTGACTAACAAAGCCTTTTCCTTCTTCAGGAATTATATAATTGTTTACCGCATAAGATGCTATATCTTCAACAAAATTTTGAGTAATAACTTTATCTTCTACAATATTAATGCTTTCAGATGATAAAGAGCCTCTATGCTCACCCATATCCGAAAGTTCGTCATTTGTAAGACTACTTGATGTGCTATTTATAGCTTTTTCAATTTCAGCTAGAGCTTTTTCTCTCTGGACTTCATCAATCTGCGCTTGATTTTTAGGGTCTACTTCTGTCACTAAATTCAGCACAGGCGCATTTGCAGGTGGCTGAATAATATTTCCTGCTGTAGTTGCATTTGAAGGTGTTATAGGCGTTTTTTCTTCTACGGTACTAGTATTATCTAAAGATGTTGTTGCTTTAGGCTCATTAATATCAGTAGTTTGAAGATTATTTTCATCTAAAACAGGTTTAGTGCTCGCAACAGTCTCTGGCTGTGTAACTGTAGTATCTTGCGTTGAAGTTTTAGACTCTTCTAAATTTATTTGATTTTTAGCAGTCTCTTGAAGAAGCATTTCACCAAGAGGAGTTTTTTCAAGAACGCTATTTGTTTGTTGGCCAACAGTTTTAGCAATATTTTCTACAGGAGTAAGGTCAATCCCCGTGAGAGATTCTAAATGTTCTTTATTTTCAGGTTTTAGTTGAAACCAGTAAAGAAAGCCAAAACCTCCAACAGCAAGCACAAGTAGTAGAACAATAATAAGTATTATTTTGCTTTTACTTGTAGATACATTTTCAATGCTTTCATCTATTTCATCTCTATTGCTCATACAAACCTCAATTACTTGCTTAATAAAAATTTATTTCGTTTTATAAGAACACCTTCATGTAGAAATCCAACGACAAAGGCATAAGGTTCTGATATTTTACTATATTTCTTTATGTCTTCGCCTTTAGTTACTACATACTTTTTAGCTACTTGATGCCTAAATCTATAAGAACCACGTATTGAACTAAAAGGAATTACTGTTCCATCTTCAAATTCCATAGAAAATTCAATGATACCACGTTGTTGATTTTCACCCAAATTGATAAGAGTAAAGTCAACTTTATAAGAATTTGGTCTATTTACGATTAAAACTTTATCGAGATTTATATCTTCATAAGATATATCATCTAAATACTTTTTCTTATTCAGTATTTCTACAGGTGTTTCAGTATCTATTTTTACCGTCTCAGCCATTGGTTCAAGCGGTATTTCAGGCGCCACTTCATCAGAAAGTGATACGGATTCACTTTTTTCAGAATCTATTTCCAAAGTAGGTGTAGAAGTTTCTATACTTGTATTTTCAACAAGCATTTTTTCTACTTCAGCAGAAGTCGCACTTACTTTATTCTCAGTTATTGGTGATTCTTTTCCTTCTTCTCCAATAACAGGATTCTTTTTATCTTCATTATTTTGTTGATTTTCAGAGTTTAACGCAAGAAGCACACTTTTATTTTCAAGTGCTTGATTCGCTGATTGCTCAGACATTTTCTCTTCTGTTACTTCAACTTGAGGAGTAAGCCCTGAATCTTGAGCGAAAGAAAGCGAGGCATCTTGCTCGGCAGATTCCTTATATGCTTTTTTAAATTCATCATTATCGTGATTTAGCCAAAAAGCAACATTTGCAAGAAAGTCATTCATATCTTCAGATTTAATAATGACATCAAGCTTGCTGTCTTTTTTTATCTCGTCCACCGAAACTGAAAGAAGTAATATAAAAAATAGTAGTAAAATTTGTTTCATAAGGAACCTTATTTTTTTAGTTACCAAGGCAAAAGGTATAATAATTATAGCTAGATGGCAAACAGAAAAAAACTATGTAAGGCTTTCGATTTAATAGTCAATATATTTTCAATAGTTAGCATAGCTAAAAAAAAATGTAAAGCAGAATATATAAAGATAAGATTCTAATTTTTAAGAATAAAGATTGACTTCATAAGAATTTGACTAAAATTTACTATTGCCTATAGCCTAACGATAGTATATAAGAATGTAACTTGCCTTATTGATTTTTTTTATTTTATTGCTCCCTTTAAGGTAAAAGTATATTTTATAGTCAATAATTACAAAATATTGCCTGTAAAACATAGGATATAAATAAATACTCGAAAGAGAATTTAAGAGGTTAATAATGAAAACTATTGAAGAAATAAATGCGAAGATACAAGCCGGTACTGCTGTTATTTTAACTGCTGATGAAATGGTTTCTTTCGTTAAAGATAATGGCGTAAAAGAAGCTGCAAAGAAAGTAGACGTTGTTGCTACCGGTACATTCTCACCTATGTGTTCCTCCGGCTTATTTTTTAACATTGGTCAGCCTGAAGCACCACTCATTAAAGCAAGCAGATTCTTCTTGAATAATGTGCCTGCATACGGCGGTATTGCAGCTGCTGATGGTTATATCGGTGTTACCGAACCAACAGCAGACGATCCACTTAATAAAGTATATCCGGGTCAATTCCTCTACGGTGGCGGACATGTTCTTGAAGACTTAGTAAGCGGTAAAAAAGTAAAACTTCTTGCAGAAGCATACGGAACTGACTGCTATCCAAGAAAAAAACTTGAACGTGAAATTACTTTGAACGATCTTCCATACGCACACATGGTAAACCCTAGAAACTGCTATCAAAACTATAATGTAGCGGTAAACTTAGGCTCTAAAATTGTGCATACTTACATGGGCTCACTTCGCCCTAACCTAGCAAATGCAAACTATGCAACTGCAGGAACTCTTTCACCACTATTTAATGACCCTTATCTACGTACTATAGGCATGGGAACAAGAATATTTATGGGCGGTGGAATTGGTTATGTTATAGGCACAGGAACTCAACACGTTGCTGAACCTAAACGCCAAGAAAACGGTTTACCACTCACTCCTTCCGGTACACTCATGCTTAAAGGTGACCTAAAAGGAATGAAAGCAAGATATGTTCGCGGTCTTTCTTACTATGGATACGGCTGTTCATTAGCTCTTGGTGTTGGTATTCCTATTCCAATTCTTGATGAAGACTTAGCATATCGCACAAGTATTAGTGATGATGATATTTTACTTCCTGTAAAAGACTATGCTCACGACTACCCTAACGCTGTTCCACGTATCCTTGAACACGTAAGTTATTCAGCTCTTCGTTCAGGATCAATTGAAGTTATGGGCAAAAAAATCCCTACAACTCCTCTTACTCCTTATACAATTTCAAAAGAAATTGCTAATGAATTGAAAGACTGGATTATCAACAAAGAATTCACTCTTACAGCGCCAATCGTTTAACTAAGAAGATTAACATTATGAAAAAAGCCTTTGTCTTTTTGTTATCGCTATTACTTTTTCCTACTTTTGCCCTAGCGCAAATACAAGAATTTAGCCTATTTACTCTCGATATTCCTGAAGGCTACCTTTATGAAGAAGTAACTTTAACAGAAGATGAAGGCTTTGCTGTTATTATTCAATCAGAAGATTTAAAAAGCTCTGCTACAATTATATACGATTTATTGAATACTCTTTCATTTCAAGAGGTTCTAGATAAATATAAAGATGTATTTCTTCCTACAAGTATAGAGCAGAATACAAAAATTCAAGGTGAAGCCTATATTTTAAAATTTGTTCAAAATTCATCTGAAAGCGTAGCCTACATATTCAACGAAAATACAGCCTATTCTCTTTTTGTTTTTTCTATAAATGATTCTGCTATTGCAAAAATTATAAACTCAATCGAATGGAAATAAATATTTTTATATAATATCTTCAGGCGGGGGAAGTCACGTTTTTTGAAAAACGAGGTTTCCCCTTCAATTTAAAAAAAATTACCGAATTTAATTTGTTGCAAAAAAAAAGAAATTTAGTTATTTAAAAACATTCTATTTTTTACCAATAATTTAACATAGCGGTACTGAAGACATGGACACAATTAAAATTTTTGACACAACACTTAGAGACGGCGAACAAAGCCCCGGCGCAACAATGAACTTGCAAGAAAAATTACGTCTTGCAGCTCAGCTGGAAAATCTGGGTGTTGATATCATTGAAGCTGGCTTTCCGGCATCAAGTAACGGTGATTTTGAAGCAGTAAGAGCTATTGCAAATAGCTTACAAAAATCGGAAGTAGCAGCGCTTGCGCGTTGCGTTCCGGGTGATATTGACAGAGCTTGGGAAGCAATTAAAGATGCTAAACACCCACGCATACACACATTTCTGGCATCTTCACCAATTCACATGGAATATAAACTGCGCAAAAAACCTGAAGAAGTTGTGAAAATGGCAGTAGCCGGTGTTAAACACGCAGCTCAATATACTCCAAATGTAGAATTTTCAGCAGAGGATGCTTCACGCTCTGATAAAGATTTCCTCGTGGAACTTTGCTCCGCCGTTATTGAAGCAGGCGCAACTACAATTAA
The DNA here is from genome assembly GCA_964369185.1 of uncultured Desulfovibrionaceae bacterium. Classification (GTDB taxonomy): domain Bacteria; phylum Desulfobacterota; class Desulfovibrionia; order Desulfovibrionales; family Desulfovibrionaceae; genus CAYJAZ01. The sequence goes on along the minus strand of CAYJEN010000064.1, from coordinate 3,116 downwards.
CTTACCTGATACTGTAGGTTATGCAACTCCTGAAAACTACGCTGAATTAGTAGGCTATGTAATTAAACATACAAAAAATGCTGATAAAGTAACTTTTAGTGTGCACTGTCATAACGACTTAGGTCTTGGCGTTGCAAACTCACTTGCGGCTATTAGAGTTGGCGCACGTCAGGCTGAGTGCACACTCTGTGGTATTGGTGAAAGAGCCGGTAATGCCGCTCTTGAAGAAATTGTTATGACTATGAAAGTTCGTAACGATATCTACCCTTACCAAACAAATATAGTTCCGGAACAACTTTATCCGGCTTGTCGTTTACTTTCACTGATTATCGGTCGTCCACTTCCTGCTAACAAAGCTATCGTTGGCGGAAATGCTTTTGCGCACGAATCCGGTATTCACCAAGACGGAATGCTTAAAAATCGCGAAACTTATGAAATTATGACTCCGCAATCAATCGGACGTATGACTTCAGATTTAGTTATTGGTAAGCACTCCGGCAGAAACGCTGTTCGTTCTAAACTTGAATCATTAGGTTATACTTTTGATGAAGAGAAATTAGAAACAATTTTTGCGGCAATCAAAGTATTGGCTGATAAAAAGAAAACCATACATGATGAAGACATCGAAGCTCTTATCATGGGTGAAATTTATCGTGTGCCTGATACTTATAAATTGCTTTCACTTTCAGTGCAGTCGGGTACAGGAGAACTTCCGGCTACTGCGGCGATAGCTCTTCAGATTAATGAAACCGTGAAGAAATGCGCCGGTTTTGGTGCTGGCCCTGTTGATGCAGCTTTAAATGTTATTTCTCAACTTACAGAACGTAATCCTGTGCTTGAAAAATATACAGTTAACGCTATTACCGGTGGTACAGATGCTCAAGGTGAAGTTATGGTAAATATTACCGATCAAGGTCTTTCCACTGTTGGTAAAGGCTCAGATCCTGATATCATCATTGCCTCAGCAAAAGCTTATATTGACGCTTTAAATAGGCTCGTTAAGAAAGAAAACGACAATAAAGAATAAAATCAAAGACTATTATGGAATATATTATTAAGGAGATACCCCTATGTCGCATACACTTGCCGAAAAAATCTTACAGGCACATACGCAAGATACAGTTAAGGAACCGGGTCAAATTGTACAATGTAAACTCGATCTCGTCCTTGCCAACGATATTACCGCCCCTCTTGCCATTAAATCATTTAGAGAAATGGGAGCAAAAAAGGTTTTCGATAAAGACAAAATCGCACTTGTCATGGACCACTTCACCCCACAAAAAGATATCGATTCCGCTAACCAAGTTCTAACCACTAGAAAATTCGCTGAAGAAATGGGCATCACCCATTACTACGAAGGCGGAAACTGTGGTGTTGAACATGCTCTTTTACCTGAACAAGGTCTTGTAGGCGCCGGCGACATCGTAATCGGTGCTGACAGTCACACCTGTACTTACGGTGGACTAGGTGCATTTGCAACAGGTATGGGTAGCACAGATATCGCAGCAGGTATGGCTCTTGGTTCTAACTGGTTTAAAGTTCCGCCAACCATTCGTGCATCATACACAGGTACTCTTCCTAAATACGTTCAAGGTAAAGATTTAATGCTTTCACTCATCGGCAAAATCGGTGTTGATGGTGCTCTTTACAAAGCTATTGAATTTGATGGCGAAACCATCGAAGGTCTTTCAATTGAAGATCGTCTTACAATGGCTAATATGGCTATTGAAGCCGGTGGTAAAGTTGGTTTATTTGCATCTGATGAAAAAACTCAAGAATACGGTAAAGCGCATAATCGCCCTAACAACCCAATTCTTAAAGCTGACGAAGGCGCAAACTACGAACAGCATATTAAATTTGATGTGAATAGCATGACTCCTGTTGTTGCTTGCCCTCATCTTCCTGACAACGTAAAACCTGTTGGCGAAGTTAAAGACGTAAGAGTTCAACAAGTTGTTGTTGGTTCATGTACTAACGGACGTATTTCAGACTTACGCCAAGCTGCTGAAGTTCTTAAAGGCAAAAAAGTTGATAACAAAGTTCGTTGTATCATTCTTCCTGCTACTCCTACAATTTGGAAAATGGCTCTTGATGAAGGTCTTATCTCAATCTTCATGGATGCCGGCTGTATCGTAGGACCTGCAACTTGCGGACCTTGCCTTGGTGGTCACATGGGTATTTTAGGTGATGGCGAAACTTGTATCGCTACTACAAACCGTAACTTCAAAGGCCGTATGGGTTCATTGAAGTCATTTGTATATCTTTCTAACCCTGCTGTAGCTGCTGCATCTGCTATTACAGGTATCATCACCGATCCAAATAAATTATAAGAATAAGGAAAAGATATGTTATATAAAGGTAAAACTCATATTGTTGGCGATCATATAGATACTGATGCTATCATTCCTGCTCGCTTTCTTGTAACTACTGATGAAAAAAAACTTGGCGAAAACTGCATGGAAGGTCTTGAAGAAGGCTGGGTTAAACGTGTAAGCCAAGGCGATTTCATCGTTGCCGGTAAAAACTTCGGTTGTGGTTCTAGCCGTGAACACGCTCCTGTAGCAATCCTTGGTGCAGGTATGCCTTTAGTTATCGCCCACTCATTCGCTCGTATCTTCTACCGCAATGCTTTCAACATGGGCTTACTCCTTGTTGAAGTTGGCGACGATTTCAAAGACTTCACCGATGGAAACGAAGTTGAACTCGATACAGAAAAAGGTATCCTCAAAAATATCACCACAGGTAAAGAATATAAAGTTCCTACTATCCCTGCTTCAATGCAAGAACTTCTCGACAAAAAAGGACTCGTTCCTTACGTTCGCGAAAAATTAGGAAATTAGGATTAAGAGTTTTTTTGTCTCCGACGCCTCAAGGGAATGATTCCCTTGAGAATCCCCCATTTCTTCCCGACTCGTTCCTCGTCGGAAAGGAATGAGCTATTTCAAAAAAATTATTTCCTGTGACCTTGAAGTAAAGAAATTTTCTTTGAGTTTAGGACATTTTACAGTAAATTATTGGCACAGAAAACTCACCTATTTTTCCTTTTTACAAATTGTGTTATATGAAAACTTATATAACCAATTGGTTTTTCAGGAAGGGTGGGGGAGTTTGAGGGG
>CAYJEN010000063.1:3527-8179 GCA_964369185.1 uncultured Desulfovibrionaceae bacterium | reverse complement strand
CCAATAAAGCACCTATTGAAGGTATTGCTGATAAACTTGCAAGGAAATTGATTTTCTTAGGGTTTGTTGCTACGGGAGTAACATTCTTACTTACGCAAAATATAAGCAGAGCTTTCACGGTTCTACTTGTGATGGCGTGCCCTTGCGCAACTGCACTATCGGCGAGCACTCCTGTGAGTGCGGCACTTAATGCGGCTACTAAAAAGAATATACTTATTAAGGGTGGCAGATATTTAGAAGAAGTAGGAAGTATAGACTGCGTTTGCTTTGATAAAACCGGTACTCTTACAGTATCTGAACCGAAACTTGTTGATATAATTCTATTGAATCACTTGACAGTAGATAGCTGTTATTTAGAGAAAGAATCAGAAAATAATCTTCTTCAACTTGTGGTGTCTACAGAAATGCACAATCACCATCCAATTGCTCATGCGATTAAGAAAGAAGCAGAAAAGCGTGGAATTGCTCCAATAGCGCATACTTGCTGTGAATATTTTTTAGGAATGGGAATGATGGCAACAGTAGAAGAGAGTGAAATCCTTGTAGGTAATCATAAACTTTTAGAATTGCATGGTATCTCTCTTGATTCAGAGGAAAATCAATCACAAAATTCAAAATCAGCACGTGATGAGGTAGAATATCTGCGTTCACGCGGGAAAACGGTATTATTTGTTGCTAAAAATAAGAAACTTATAGGTCTGCTTTCATTTGATAACCCTGTACGAGATGAAGCAAAGTCTATAATCAAGACTCTGAAGCGTACCGGTGTGAAAGATATTTATCTTATTACGGGCGATGAAGAAAATACTGCAAGAACTCTGTCAGAAGAGCTAGGAATTTACGGATATTTCCCATCTGTTATGCCTGAAGAAAAAGCGGATATAATAAAAAGGCTACAAAAAGAATATAACTCAGTTCTTATGGTAGGCGATGGAATTAATGATGCTATGGCGCTCACTCAAGCTGATATTGGCGTAGCAATGGGTGCAGGCGGATCGGAAGTTGCTGTTGAAGCTGCTGATATTACTCTTGTTAATGATGACTTATGCGGAGTTGTGTATCTGCATCAGCTCAGTAAAAAGACGGTTTCAGTAGTGCATCAAAACTTCTGGATAGCTACCGGCTCAAATCTAGCAGGTGTTGTACTTGGCGCATTTGGGATAATTAATCCTGTTTTGGCAGGTACTTTACATATAGCGCATACTTTAGGGGTGCTTGCATCATCATCAAGAATTCTAAACTATGAAGTTGATGAAGAATTGATGATTGGTTGTGAAGAGCATCAATAAGTAAAAATAAAAGAGTAAGTTGGAATAATGATGAATTTACAGGCTTTAATTGCATTAAGAAAATATCTTGAAATTGTATCACATTCTAAAGGTAAGATTAAATTGAGTTTTTCTCTCAAAGTACTATCCGATAATGAAGCTATGGCTTTGATAAAGGATATGAAGAATCAGAAAATGCCAAAAGTAATTTTGGATTCAAACCTAAGCCTTTTTTCTCGTACAGTAGAGATTAAGTACGATACAGAAAGCATTGTTTCAGCTGAATTTGATGAACTTCTAACAACAAGAAGTCGCCCAAGATTTGAAGAGTTAGTAGAGAAGTATAAGGTTGTGCTTACTGCTTAGAAACATACCTTAATCGCTAAAATTACTATAAAAAATATTTATTGTTACAAATAAAAGTATTATGAAGGAAGGAACGTTTATGGCTAAAAAAAATAAAAATACTCAAGCGCAAAATCAGTATTATGCTTATGACCCTATGTATGGATATGTTCCTGTAGATGCTCAAGGTAATATGTTGAATAATCCTCAAGCAGATACAAATTATACTGAAGACCCACAAGGCTATCCTAATAATTATGGCCAACCTTTTGGGCAAGGTTATGGACAAGGATATGGTCGTGGGCAAGGCTATGGTCAGGGCTTTGGTTTCCATCCGCATTTCAACAATCCAATGCAACAAAACCACATGATGCAAATGAGCGCAATGCAAGAGCAGATTAATCAGCTTCAATCAGCTTTAAATGGTGGAACACAAGCAGGAAATAAAGCTGTAAGCCAAGAAAAGATTCAAGAAATCTATTCTGTTATGAATGATATTTCTCAAGGTAAAGCAGGGCCTGAACAACTTCTTCCACTTATGCAAAACACATCAGCTGATTTTTGGAAAGGTCTAGCTCTTGGAGCAGGTGCAATTTTACTTTTCAATTGCACACCATTAAAAGATATGCTTACAAATATTCTTGGAGCAGGGCTTGGCTCATTCATGGGCGGTAAAGATGAAAATGAATTTGATGACGATGGCTTCGATGATGACGGTTTTGATGCAGAGCCTAACGATTCAAAAGCTCAATAAGGTAGTGATATATGAAAAATAATAATCCTATAATGACTCCGAAAACTCCAACTTTAGCCGCAACAGCTCTTGGTGGATTAATTGCAGGTGTAGTTACGGGAGCAACAGTTGCTGCTGCCAGAAGCGCACGTAAAGTGAAAACCGGCTGTATGACAAAGCAAGAAGCCGCTGCAGAAGTAGTGAGAGAAGCCGGAAGTATGGGGCTTGCAACTACAGTTGGCGTAACTGCAACAGCTCTACTTGGAGCAACAGGGATTTTATCTGTTGCAGGTGTAGCACTTTTCACAGCGGGTTCAAAATATGCAATTGACTCTCTTCTTGATGCTCCGGCTTGCGATATCGCTGATAAATCAAAAGAAGAGATAAAAGCATTACCTGAAAAAACAGAAATTGAAGCTCAAGAAGCTGAATTAATATAAATAAAGAGGTCGCTATGGCTAAGAAATATTATCAAGATAATTTTGGGCAATACACAGGAAATACTCCTTTAGATGCCTATAATTTCTACAAAAAAAATGAACAATCTGCGCAGAATATTATATCTCCTATGAATTTCCAAAGTGCTCAACAAACAAGCGCGAATATAGGGCAATCTGTTATGCCAACACAAGATGCAAATTCTCAGGCTACAAACCCTAAAGTAAGTAAGAATACTTTATTAGGTATGAACAAATCACTTCTTACAGGCTTGTTTTTAGGTGCCGGAGTTGCTTTAGTTGCGACGAATCCTAAAGTTCAAAAAGCTGTTATTGGTGGAGCTACAAAGGTCTGGACTAATATACAGGCAAGTATTGAAGAAATGAAAGAACAAGTGGAAGATGCTAAGGCTGAGCTTGCTCAAGAAGACTAGGGTATATTTCTAAATTCATTCTTTTGCCTTTTGAACATCGTCAAAGTAATTTTTTATTCAAGTTATGTATGTTTTGATACACGCCTTTCATAAAAAATAACTTATTCCTTGTCAAAAGAGCAAAATTTCTGAACTTAGAAACACACCCAAAACTTTTACCAAACAAATAATTCTTTTATCTTTAGTTATTAGAATAAAAGGAAATTCGTATGAATCAAGAATATAATGCCCCCGAAACACAACAAGTTGAATCTTCTCAGTGTGAAACATCAACTAGGAAAGTTTGTTGTCTCAAAAAGAAAATGAAAGTTTCTAAAGTAAAAAAAAGAAAGATAGCTAAAATTGGTCTTGTCTCTACTTTGGCTCTTACAACTGTATCCGGTTTTGTGAAGGGCGGATACGGGAAAAAGGTTCATGTTGCATCGGGCTTAGCGTTTTTGGGTTTTGCGGCTTGGCATGCCAGTCTTTATAGAGCTAAAAAATGTGCCAATACTGTTGAATCTGAAGCTGTAAATAACGAAACAATAGATACTGAACTTAAAGAAGTATAATTTTTATTCTAAAAATAAGTAGGAACACTTATGTTTGGCAAAAGTAAAGAAAAAGATAAATCGAAAAAGCCAGCTTTAAAGCGTAGTTATAAAATTTTACACGAGCTTAAAAAGCGTATGCGTATTCAAGTGAAGATGCTTTATTCGCCTGATCTTGACTCTTCGTATGTACACGCAATTTTATCTGGTTTTTCGGGTGTTTCCGATGTTCGCATAAATCATAAAAACGCTACTATAGTAGTTGAATATAGCGGAGAAAAAGCACATAGAGATGCAATTTTAAACTTTTTAGAAAATATTCCTAAAGAGGCTTTTCACTCATCGAACAAACAAGAAAAAGATGTTTCTTTACCAGAGGTTATAGGTCAAGCTTTAATTGCCGCCTCTACACCTTTCCAGCCTCAATCTATAAAAGAATTTATGGCATGGTCTTTAGGTGTGCCGACGATAACCGAGGGGCTTCTTACTCTTTTTACAAAAGGAATTAAAGTTGAAGTTTTAGATGCTTCTGCTGTTCTTTTCTCTTTATTGCGTAAAGATTACACAACTGCAAATACTATTGTTGCCTTGCTTGGCATAGCTTCATGGCTTGAACAGTGGACTGAGGAAATGTCTGACGATTTATTGAAAAAACTCCTCAAACCACAAGTAGAAAGTGTGTGGATTGAAAGAGATACAAAAGAAATTTCTATTCCTTTTTCCGAACTGAAAATTGACGATATTGTTATCTGCGGAACAGGCGAACTTATCCCTGTTGATGGAATAATTGTTGATGGTGAAGCCGCTATTAACAAAAGTTCAATTACAGGCGAATCTTTACCTCTTCATGTAAAAGAAGGTGATGAAGTTTTATCGGGTTCAATTTTAGAAGATGGTCGTTTACG
>CAYJEN010000063.1:0-3427 GCA_964369185.1 uncultured Desulfovibrionaceae bacterium | reverse complement strand
GTTAAATCAGCTATGTACAGCGCAGGGCAGAGTGGAGTTTTACTAAAAGGCGGTCAAGCTCTGGATACTTTATCCAAAATCGACACTTTAGTTTTCGATAAAACAGGCACACTCACAAAGGGTAATCTTGAGATAGTTGATATTATTCCACTTCCGGAAAGTAAATCATCTCAAATTCTTATGACAGAGGAAGAATTGCTTGCTCTTGCCGCAAGTGCAGAAGAGCATTATGGTCACCCTGTTGCAAGAGCTGTTGTGGCGGAAGCGAAAAAGCGTGATTTAGTCTTTCCTAATGTGAGCCAAGTAGACTTTATTGTTGCTCATGGCGTATCTGCTTATGTTGATAAAGCTCAAATCCGTGTAGGTAGCAGGCACTTCTTAGAAGATGATGAAAACATCAATTGCTCGACAGCTGATAGCTATGAAAAAGAACTTAGAAATCATGGAAAATCAATTCTTTATGTGGCGAAAGACGATGTTCTTATAGGTATACTTGCCTTGAGAGACGAAATTCGTTCTGAAGCAGTTTATACTTTACAAGAGTTGAAAAAACGTGGCATAAAAAATATAGTAATGCTTACCGGTGATCATAAAGATACAGCAAAAGCAATAGCTCAAGAACTTGTAAACATTGATGAAGTACATTGGGAGCTAAAACCTGAAGATAAAGCAAATCTACTTTACAAAATGCAAGCGGAAGGCAAGAAAATTGCTTTTGCCGGCGATGGCGTAAATGATGCTCCTGCTTTATTATCTGCCGATGTTGGAATTTGTATGCCACAAGGAGCTGATTTAGCAAGAGAATCTGCACAAGTTGTTTTGTTGGAAGAAGATTTGCGTATGCTTTTAGTTGCTAAAGATATAGCAATGGAAAATCAAAAAGTTCTTAAAAATTCTTTCTATTCAACTGTAGGAATTAACTCACTTATTCTTTTACTTGCTTCAATGGGTAAAATTAATCCTGTTATGTCTGCGTTCTTGCATAATGCCGGAACTGTTGGTATTCTAGCTTACGCAGCAAAAGCAGCCGGAAAAAAACAAGATTCTGAGTATACAAAATTGGAACAATAACTGCTCATAGATGATAGGAGAAAATCATGTCTACAACTTTTACTAAAGCGCCCTCAGGAGTACTCCTCAATCTTGATAAAATTGAAGACAGTAAACTAGAATCTGAACTTTTTAGAATGGGGATTCTTCCTAATAATATTGTCTATAAAATGGATGCGGAATCGGATATTCACACTGTACGCATAAAAACAGCAAAAGGCGATAGAGTGCTTGCCGGTGGAATGGGCGGAAAAATTGTTGCTCATTTAGATGATGATCGTATAATTTCTCTTGTAGAAATGAAGCCAAAAGAATGCGCTCATATTGAAGCTATTGAGGGCGGACAGGAGCTTGCTACTGCATTATCAGCGCTTGGACTTGAAAATGGTGAAGAGTTTGAGCTTGTTAGATGTTTACCTCCTATGATTTATTTGGTTGATGTAAATGGCAAGAAGCGCATAAAACTATCAGAAGGCATGGCGGCAAAAATACTTGGAAAAATGGATCACAGTATGGAGTGCCAGTTTGCAAATGCCAGTGTTAATGTTCCGTTTTCTGTAAGTAAAATTATCGGCGGTGAAAGTTCTAAAAAGATTTTAGATTCACTAAAAGTTCATGAAGGTGACACCCTAACATTATATTCCGTTGAAAATGCACCAATCTATTCCATGAGTAAAAATGGTAGATTTATGCTTGCAACAAGTGAAGGTTTAAGAGTTGTTCTTAAAAAAGAACAGGCTGATAATATAAAAGTTTCTATAGAAATTTAGGGTGTTTTTAATAAAAAATCTTAGGGTTAGGTTCTACTAACTATCTAAAAATACAAACTATTCTTGACTTAACTCTTGTTTTCTTGTATATGTAAAGAAACTTTAAAATTCAGGAGTAAATTATGGGATTTTACAAAGCATTAAGCGTAGCAGCATTTGGTATGGCATCTTATGCACTTTATAAAAGTGGTGCACTTAACCCAGCAGTAAAATGTGCGGTAAAAGTAAGCAAAAAAGCATCTGACTTTGCAGATGAAAATATTGCAAAAGCAAAAGATGGTTATAAAAATCTTGTAAATAAATTTGAAAAAGAAGAAGAAAAAGCTGACGAAGTTATTACTGCTGAACTTGTTGAAGAAAAGTAGTATATCTTTTAAATTAATTATATAAATCTTAGTATAAACTTTAATAGTATATATTTGAGGGAAATAGACAAGCGATACTTTGTAAATGATAAGAATTGGAAAAAAAATTCATACTGACCCATATCTTATTGATTTGGAAAATCTCGAAAGGCTTTGTGACTTCGTTACAAAGTACGCTGATGTCTGCGCTATAAAAATAGTGAGTTATACTCAAAAAGAAAAAGAAGTTCGAGAGTTTACAAGTTTCTCAGAACTTCTATCTTTAAAAGAAGTAATCAAGTATAAAATATGCAAGATGACCCTAAGAGGTTATAAAGATAAGAAAGAAATTATCACTCTTGACTTTACAAATCCAACACGCAAAATTTTTCCCTTTATTGAACCGGCAACACTGAAATCGACATTTATCATCGAGGGGGAAGAAGATTTTGAAAAGTTTTTAGCAGAGTATGAGGAGAAGATTGAGTCTGTCGTTTCCTATAAGAGGGTTGCGTATAAAATGCTCTATTCTTTCCAACCATCATTTGTTGCAAGTTTATTTACAGCTGTTTACGTACTTTCTCTTTCAAGGCAGGGCGCAGAAGCTTCTTTGCTAGTGCTTGCGTCTGTACTTTTCTTTTTAACGCTTAGTACGCTTGCAAACTTTTTCTTTTATCCTTTTCTCTATATTTATAACCCATTAATTAAATTTGATTTAGAGCTAGTTACTCAAAATTCCTATAAAATATATTTGAACTTACTCGCTCGCTCATTAAGAGATAATTCTAAGTTGTTATTTTTATCAATCTTAGTGGGGTTAGGATTAGTCTTTTATCTGATTTAATTTAAATGATATTTAATTTAAGGAGAAAAGATGATAAATCTTGTAAAAATAGATGATATTACAGCTCTTCATCAAATAAATGAGACCCTTATAAGCGCAGGGCAACCCACAGCAGAGCAATATATAAAATTAAAAGATGCGGGAATTGATGTTGTGGTTAATGTGCTTAGAATCAATCCTCCTACAGAACAACCCGATTTTTCAGCTATACAAAAAGCAGATTTACGCTACTACACAATTCATTACGATAACGGAAATCCTCTTTCTGTGATGGAAGATTTTATCTTATTAATGAAAAGTTTAGATGGAAAAAATATCTTAGTACATTGTACTTTCAACTGGCGTGCATCAAGTATATTAGACGCTTACTTTCAGATAGCTACAGGAGAAATAAATCCAAAAGCTATCAATCCAAATAT
>CAYJEN010000062.1:0-8401 GCA_964369185.1 uncultured Desulfovibrionaceae bacterium | reverse complement strand
TTCCCGCTTTTGCCAACTGGGTTGAACAAAATAAGGATAATGAAAATCAATGGTGCGCAAGATTTTGGCATATAGAAAATACTTATAGATTTGAACATCCTCATCAAAGTCATGCAAATCCAATAATATACGAAGCTCATGTCGGCATTGCTAAACATAATCTTGATGAAAATTCACAGACTGACAGAGGGTTTGGCTCTTATAAATACTTCACAAATACTATTTTGCCTAAGATTAAAGAAGCCGGATTTAATACTATACAACTTATGGGAATACCCGAACATCCGCTCTATAAATCTTTCGGTTATCAGGTAAGCTCTTACTTTGCTCCATCGCACAGATTTGGCACTCTCAACGACTTCAAAGAGCTTGTCGATACTGCGCATTCTATGGGAATTTCAGTACTTCTTGACATCGTTCATAGCCACTCCACCCCTAACACAGAGCAAGGACTTGTACAATATGATACAGGTGACTACCTCTTCTGCTCCGATAGAAAAACTCAATGGGGAACAACTTTCTTTGATTATAGTAAAGAGATAACCAGAAGATTTCTTTTATCAAATTGTCGTTACTGGATGGAAGAATTTAATATTGATGGTTTCAGATTCGATGCCGTTGGTAGCATGATATTTAATGATGAAGGATTTTCAGACGATTTTTCTCATGTAAACGCTTGTTTTTATACAAGTGATGGAGCACCAAGACGTAATAAAAGTGGTATTCTCTATCTGCAACTGGCAAACACTCTTATTCATGAAATATATGAGCAATCTATTACAATTGCAGAAGAATTTAGTGGAACTCCCGGCATAACTTCCCCTGCTGACATGGCAGGACTTGGCTTTGACTATCGTTTTGCTATGGGAATCCCTGATTTATGGGCTAAATATATAGAAGATCCGCTCCCAATGGGAAAAATTTGGCACGAGTGTACCAATCATCGTTCTTACGACAAAACTATATCTTATGTTGAATGTCATGATCAGTGCATTAATGGCGAAGACGCTATGATTTGGCGTATCATAGGTGATGATATGTATTATCACATGTCACCTTTTAATGAAAGCTGGAATGTTTCTCGTGGTATAGCTCTTACTAAATTGATGAAATTAGTAGTTTTTATGTCTGCGGATAAGGGTTATATGTCTTTTATGGGGAATGATTTTGGTCATCCTGAATGGATTGATGCGGATGTCAATCCTTATCGTCAGTGGCATCTTGTAGAGGATTCTTTACTCCACTATGCTGGAATTGCACAATTTAATAAAGATATGTTTGCTCTTGCAGGTAAAAAATTATTTACTCAAATACCTCGTCTACTCTATATTCATGAAGAAAGCAGAATCATTTGCTTTGAAAGAAGCAATTTACTTTGCGCATTTAGCTTTCATGAAACAGAAGCAGCGGACATAAAGTTCTTATTATCTCCCGGAAAATATAAAGAAATTTTATCATCTGATGAAATTAAGTATTCAGGACACGCAAATCTCACTACTTCAGAATCTCTTGAACATTTCACTTCTGCAACTTCGGGCACATATGAGCAAGAAATAAAAATTTATCTTCCACCTCTCACCGCCTTAATTTTAAGAAAAGAATGATTATTGATTTGACACCTGAAAGATTATTCTATAATCTTTCAGCTCACAAGTAAGAACATTTTTTTACACAAATAAAACTAACATTCGAGGTTATAGAAATGGGATTTTTAGATAAAGTATTTTCACAAGTTACACAAAGCAATCAACCAACCGTTCAAGCTGGTTTCGTTCAACTTTGCGTTGCAGCATCCGGCGCTGATGGCGTTATTGATAACGATGAATGGGGCGCAATCATAGGTTATGTTTCACGCTTAAAAATGTTTGCTGATATGAAAGATTCAGAAATCAGCAAACTTTTCCAAAAAGCTATTGGTATCTTAGAAAAAAAAGGCGCTGAAGCTCTTATAGAAGAAGCTGTAAGCCAAATCCCTGAAGAACTCAGAAACACTGCTTTTGCTTGCGTTTGCGATATCGTTCTTAGCGATGGCGAACTTGAAGCTGACGAACAAGCTATCCTTGAAAAAGCTTTTGCATTATTAGAAATTGAAGAAAAACAAGCTACTACCATCATGGAAGTTATGCTTATCAAAAACAAAATGTAATTCTTTAATTAGAAATTATTAGATAACATTTTTTACTTTAAAAATAAAATCTTCCTTTAGGCTTATAAGATTAAGTTTAAAGGAAGATTTTTTTTAGCTATCAGCTAATAAAATTGACGCAGTTTACAAAAGATATTCTAGGGTGTGTTTCTAAATTAAGAGATTTTGTGAAACTTTCAACAGAAAGTGATTTTTTATGAAGTGCAGTGTATAAAAACATACATAAACTGAATAAAAAATCATCTTTTGGGCAGAAAAAACGCAAAAGAATTAATTTAGAAACATACCCTAGTTACTTTCAAAAAAAGAGGGAGAAATTTATTCCCCCTCTTAAAAATTTTTTATTTATCAATTATCTTTTGATATTTACTTGCCTTGCTCTTGCAACAACAAGATCTTTTTCTTCTGCATTTTTAGTTACCACACTGCCGGCGCCAACAAGTACTGAATCCGCAAGCTCAACAGGAGCAACAAGAGCTGTGTTGCTTCCTATAAAGCACTTTTTACCGATTTTTGTAAGATGCTTATTTACTCCATCGTAGTTACAGGTAATTGTTCCTGCGCCGATATTGGTTTTTTCACCTATATATGCATCACCTATATATGTAAGATGATTTGCTTTTACACCCTCTTCAAGTGTAGATTTTTTTATTTCAACAAAATTACCTACATGTACTTCTTTTTGTAGATTTGCTTGTGGGCGAAGTCTTGCAAAAGGCCCTATAGTACAAGATTCCGCAACTTGTGCTTTTTCAATATGAGAAAAAGAAGCTATACGAGTTTCATCACCTATCATACTGTTTTTAATAACACAATTTGATTCAACCACACAATATTTACCTATAGAATTTTTCCCGTAAAATTCACAGTTTGCAAAAATTTCAGCACCTTCAGCTATCTCAGTGTTTTGAGAAATAGTAATTGTTGCCGGATTGTGAAGAATAACGCCTTGTTGCATAAACTCATCATTTCTTTTTTTTCTGAGAAGTTCTTCCGCATAAGAAAGCTCTAATGGATTGTTTGCACCTAGGAGAGAAAAATCACGCCCTGCATTATAAGCAACAACTTTTTTATTATTTTGAATTCCAAGGGAAATTAAATCTGTGATATAATACTCATTATTTGCATTGTTATTATTAAGTTTAGGTAAAAACTCTTTAGCAAACTCTGTTTTAAATATATAGAGTCCGGCATTAATTTCACCGGTTGCAGGCCCGTAGAGAGCTTCATCATAATCTTTTGCTTCAACAATTGCTTTAGCTTCGCCGGATTTTGTTCTTACAACTCTGCCATATTTTGCAACATCGTCTACCATAATTGTAGTAAATAGCACATCAAATTCTTGTGTATAAGCACCACGAATAAGTTTTTCAATTAAATCAGGTGATATAAGAGGTACGTCACCATTTACAACTAAAATATATTCTGCCTGAGCTTCAAGAAAAGCCGGAAGAGCAGAAGCAAGAGCATGCCCAGTTCCAAGTAGTTCTTTTTGTTCAACAGTTTGTTCATAAGCAGCTTGAGAAATATTTTTTAGCTCATCAAGCAAAAGTTCTTTTTTATAACCGATAAGGGTAAAAATTCTATCATCTAAATGAGTTGATAAAGATTTGTAAACACAAGCAAGCATAGTATCGCCAAGTAGAGTCTGTAAAACTTTCGGACTTTTTGATGGCATTCTTGTGCCTTTTCCCGCAGCTAAAATAAGCGCAAATACTTTATTATCCATAACTAATTCCCTAAAATATTGATTATAAATTTTTTGTTGCAATAAACATTATTAAAAGACCAGTAACAAACATTGTTAGAGCAAATGCACGAAGAACTTCATCTGACATTTCACTAAGAGTCTCTAATAATTTACGAATTGACGATGGAGAAAGTATCCATGGTGTGGATTCAATAACAAAAGCAAGTCCCAAAGCTGTAAAAAACAGAGCAAAATTAAAACTGAAGTCCATAAATCCTCTCTCACAAAGTGTTTCCTTGAGTGGTATAACTCAAAGTTGAAACTGTCAATAAAAAAACTTGCCTTTTTAAGAAATTTATTAGAAACTGCAAAAGCAGATATCATTAATGTATAAGGTGAAAGTAAGGCTAAAGAATGTCAGTCATTGAATTTACTAAAATATTTGCGCTTGAGCTACCAACTATTGAAAAAGCTTTGGCGCAACACTTTGAACGTCTTCCCAAAGTTGTTCAACCAGCAGTTAAACATACAAGCAATGCCGGAGGTAAGCGATTACGCCCCTTACTCACCGTTCTTTGTGCTAAAATTTTTGGTAAAGTAGATAGTGAAATCTACAATCTTGCCGCGACCTTAGAAATGATTCACCTAGCCTCTCTTCTGCATGATGATGTAATTGATAATGCCCTTACTCGTCGCAATAATCCAACAGCACACACAATTTTCGGCACAAACGCAACCGTGCTTGCCGGTGATGCTTTACTCGGTTATGCCTGTGAATATGTTTCACGCTACGGCTGCCCCAATATTTTTGCAACCTATGCCAAAGCTTTGATGAACACCACAAAAGGTGAACTTGAAGAAATTTCATTTCAAGGCTCGCTCGACTCTACAGAAGAAGAGTTTTATAATGTTATACGCGGTAAAACAGCCTTTTTAATCCGTGCATCTTGCATGATGGGCGCCTATTATATGCAAAGCGTAACAAAAACTCCTGTAAAAAATGAAGAAATCGAAGCTCTTGGGCAATACGGCGAAGAACTTGGACTTGCGTTCCAACTCTTTGATGATGCGCTCGACTTTGCGCCTGAATCTCAAATAGGCAAACCAAGCGGAGGCGATATACGTGAAGGAAAAGCAACCTTCCCAATT
Source organism: uncultured Desulfovibrionaceae bacterium (assembly GCA_964369185.1). GTDB lineage: Bacteria > Desulfobacterota > Desulfovibrionia > Desulfovibrionales > Desulfovibrionaceae > CAYJAZ01. The sequence continues at coordinate 3,416 of CAYJEN010000062.1, read as the reverse complement.
CGTGCCTATTACAATTCACTTCCGGAAGATAAAGCTAAGATTTTTAAAGAAAAATTCTCCGCAACCGGAACAGAAAACGAATTTACACAAACTGAAGTAGAAGAAATATCACAAGAAATTTTGCAAAAAGGTTACGACAATATCGCTCGTGAAGCTGCAAAAAAACATCTTGACAATGCAAGAATTTGCCTAGATATTTTCCCTAATTCATCTGTAAAAAACACATTGATTGCTGCCATAGATTATCTTGGCAAACGCAATTCATAAATAAATGACTTCTATAATAAGGAATATGTATGACAATCGAAGGACAAACTTTTCGTTTTGAAATTGCCCCACACAAACATCTAGACGATTCACAAGGTAGACGTGTAGCCGAATCTATTCGCCATGCTCTTGAAATTAATGTTGATGATGTAAGAGCTGTAAAGGTCTTTACAGTTACAGGAATTAATAAAGATGAAGCTGACTTACTTGCAAGTAAATCAGTTCTTCACGATATTGTTCTGCACGACCTTTCATTTGCTCCACAAAATCCTTTTGACGGCGAAATTGCCGACTTTATTATAGAAGTTGGTTTCCGTCCGGGTGTTACTGATAATGAAGGGCACACAGCTCAAAAAACTGTAGCTTTGGTTCTCAAAAAAGATAAAGCTGATGTTGCAGCTTATACTTCAATTCAGTATCATATTAAAGGTGCTATTACAGCAGAAGATGCTCAAAACATTGCAGAAAATCTTCTAGCTAATACTCTTATTCAAAGATTCCGTATCAAGAGTAAAGAAGAGTGGACAAAAGAAGCCGGTTTTGAAGCACAAATTGCAAAAGTTACCGGTTCTTCATCAGATGCAGTTGAAATCATTCCTCTTACAAGTATGTCAGATGCTGAACTTATGGATTTTAGCCGTGCAAATACCTTAGCTCTTTCACTTTTTGAGATGCAAACAATCAAAAAGCACTACGAACAAGCTGATGTTATTGCTCAAAGAAAAACCCAAGGGCTTCCTGCTGACCCAACTGATGCTGAAATTGAAGTTTTAGCTCAAACTTGGTCAGAGCACTGCAAGCACAAAATCTTTGCTGCTAAAATCGACTACACCGATGCTGAAACCGGTGCACAAGAAGAAATTTCATCTATCTACAAAACTTATATCCAAAATACAACAAAAGCTATCCGCGAAAATCTAGGCAATGACGATTACTGTAAATCAGTATTCAAAGATAATGCCGGCGTTATCGCATTTAATGATAATTTTGACGTTTGTATCAAAGTAGAAACTCACAACTCACCATCAGCTCTTGATCCATACGGCGGAGCTTTAACAGGTATCGTTGGCGTTAACCGTGACCCTATGGGAACCGGTATGGGCGCAGAACTTATCTGTAATACTGACGTTTTCTGCTTTGCTTCACCTGAATACAATGAAGAACTTCCACCACGTCTTCTTCACCCACGCCGTGTTTTAGAGGGCGTTCGTGAAGGTGTTGAGCATGGCGGAAATAAATCCGGTGTTCCAACTGTAAACGGTGCTGTTGTTTTCCATGAAAGATTCCTTGGTAAACCACTCGTTTATTGCGGTACTGTTGGACTTATGCCTAAAGAATTACACGGAAAACCGGGTTGGCAAAAACAAGCGCAAGTTGGCGATGCTATCATTATGACCGGTGGTAAAATCGGGAAAGACGGTATCCACGGCGCTACATTCTCATCAGAAGAGCTTCACCAAGATTCCCCTGCTACCGCTGTTCAAATCGGTGATCCTATCACTCAACGTATTATGTATGATTTCATCATAAAAGCTCGTGACTTAGGGCTTTATAATGCAATTACTGATAACGGTGCCGGCGGTCTTTCATCATCAGTTGGCGAAATGGCTGAAGATACAGGCGGTTGCTTGCTTGATTTATCAAAAGCTCCATTAAAATATGATGGTCTTCGCCCTTGGGAAATTCTTCTCTCAGAAGCTCAAGAACGTATGACTCTTGCTGTTCCACAAGAAAAACTTGAAGAATTCCTTTCTTTAGCAAAACACTACGGCGTTGAAGCAAACTCTCTTGGAACCTTCACTGATTCCGGCTACTTCCATATTAAATACAACGAAAAAGATGTTGCTTGGCTTCCTATGGAATTCATGCATAAAGGTCTTCCACAAATGGAACTTAAAGCGGTTTGGAAAACTCCTGAAATCGCTAAAGGTGACCAATCTACTTTCGATTTACCTTTACAAAAACAAGAAGAAGCTCTTCTTAAAATGCTTTCAAGACTCAATATCTGTAGTAAAGAATACATGATTCGTCAGTACGATCATGAAGTTCAAGCAGGTTCAGTTGTGAAACCACTTGTTGGCGTTGAAAAAGATGCTCCTGCTGATGCTGCTGTTGTTCGCCCTGTGCTTACTTCAGATAAAGGTATCGTACTTTCTAACGGTATCTGCCCTAAATTTGCTGACTATGACGCATATGCTATGACTGCAAACGCAATTGATGAAGCTGTAAGAAATGCTATTGCTGTTGGTGCAAATCCTAATACTCTAGCCGGTTGCGATAACTATTGCTGGTGCGACCCTGTTCAAAGTGAACGTACACCTGATGGTGAATACAAACTTGCTCAGCTCGTTCAATCAGGTAAAGCTCTCGATAAATACTGTCGTGACTTCCAAGTTCCATGCGTATCCGGTAAAGATAGTATGAAAAATGACTACACCGGCGGCGGACAAAAAATCTCAATTCCACCGACACTTCTTTTCTCAGTTATCGGTTCAATTGACGACGTAAATAAAAGCGTAACTTCTGATTTCAAAAATGCCGGCGATCTTATCTATCTCCTAGGTAGAACAAGAAAAGAGCTTGCAGGTTCTGAAATTCATGACGAATACAAAGATGAATACGACCTTACTTACACAAAAGTTCCTCAAGTAAATTCAACAACCGCAAAAGCTCGTTATCATGCTCTTTATGATGCAATTCAAGCTGGTTATGTAAATGCTTGTCACGATTTATCTGACGGTGGATTCCTTGTTGCTCTTGCTGAAATGGCAATAGGTGGACGTATAGGCGCAAATGTTGACGTGAACCCAATGCCAACCTGCAACTGCGTAAGTCTTACAGAAAGACTCTACTCAGAAACAGCATCACGCCTCATTGTAACTGTAAAACCAGAAGATAAATTAGCCTTTGAATCTATCTTTAAAGGGCAAATCTGCACACTTCTTGGTAAAGTTGAAGCAGGCGATAAACTTCTTGTTCGTGATGGTCTAAACAAAATCATCAACACAAATGTAGAAACCCTCGCAACTGCCTTCAAAGGTCGTTTGCAACTGTAAGGACTAAGTTTTTTCGAGAGGGGGAAACCACTGGGGGAAAGGGAAAACCAAAACTTTGAAAAGTTTAGGTTTTCCCTTTCCCCCAGACCCCCT
>CAYJEN010000061.1:0-8483 GCA_964369185.1 uncultured Desulfovibrionaceae bacterium | reverse complement strand
TTTTTTTGTAAACACACTTTCCCTTTTTCTCGAGGAACGAGAGAAAAAGAAAAGGGGTTTGCAAAGGGAATCATTCCCTTTGCCCGTCGGAGACAAAAAAGAAAACTACCAAGATTTTGTTCTTTGTTCTTCGAGTGCTTTTTCTTGTTCTTCAAAGTTTTTGAAACCTGATTGATGGAGGGCATCTTCAACGGTTTCGTTCCAGTTCCAAGAAGCGTAGATTGCAGCTTTATGGAAGGTAGCTCTGAATTTAGCAACTTCATTACGAGCTTTTACTTCTTTCGGAGTTGAAAGAGCTTTGCGTAATTCTTCGTGAAGTCTTGCGGATTCGCCTTCATACCATTCACGCATATCTTCAGCTGTTGTGTATTTTTTCAAGATATGCTCATAACCGTTTTGTTCCATAATCTTACGGAGGCGTGCTGTATGACGAACGATAAGCCAGTTACCAAGATCTTTAGCTTGTAAGTTGAGAGCTTCAACTTCTGCCATATCAAATTTTGTTTGATAGTAGGTATCCGGCACAACAGAGGCGGATACGATACCGGCAATACCAACAAGACCACGTATAATCAATGAGTTAGATACACCTTGACCACAGAATCCAACTTTCTTACCGAATTTTTGTCCGGTGAAGATAGTACATAGAATCGCCCACACAACAGCAGGATCTTCTTCATCATAGATGTGTGAAAGTGCAGCATTATCACGGTCAGTCGCGAGCACCATCTGGGTCATATCGTTAGAGCCGATGGAGAATCCATCAAATTCTTGAATGAATTGACGTGCTAAGATAGCGTTTGATGGAATTTCTGACATTTGAATAATCTTTAATCCATCTTCGCCGCTCACAAGATTGTGTACTGAACTTAGATAAAGTTTCATTGAGCGTGCTTCTTCAATAGTACGTACGAATGGGAGCATCATTTGGAGGTTTGAACCGCCGTAAACGCCACGAGCAAGTTTGAATGCTTCGATTTCCCAATCGTGGATTTGTCTTGAAACACCACGCCAGCCAAGCATTGGGTTATCTTCAAAAGCTTCAAATAAGTTACCACCAAGAAGGTTACGGTATTCGTTAGATTTGAAGTCAGTTGTACGATAAACAATAGGTTTTCCGTAGAATGCCATTGCAAATAATGCCAAGCTTTGTGAAAGAGTTTGAATATAGTGCTCTTTACCATTTCTGAAACCACGTGATTTAATGATTTCAGTAATTTTTTCAGGTGTAGCACGAAGTTCATCCATTTCATGCATCATGCCGCCTTTCATTGCAACCTCACGACGAAGTGCTTTAATCTGACGGATAACTTGACCAACTACAGGATTTTCTTCATTTCTTTGTGCAATGATTGCAATTTCACGCTCGATTACTTTTCTACGTGCATTGCCTTCTTCTGTATTTGGTAGGAACGGAAGTTCTTCTTCAAATCCGTAAATATAACGGATATGTTTGTTTAATTTTGTTGTTGTGCGTAATGCATCTAAATGTTTAGAAGCATAATCCATGTGTTCGTTGAGTTTATGTTCAAGTTCACGTAGCTGTCTTTGCTGAGCAAGAACATTTTCAGCACCGCTTACTTCTGTTTTTACAAGTTGCTCAATTTCATACGCTAAACCAGTGATTGAACCAACATATTCACGGATTTTAATATCAAGTGATATAAGCCCTGCCGCTAACTGTTCACGAACTGCTGCTGAAAGTTTTTGTTCAAGTTCAGCATGTTTGTTATCAACATGTTCTTGAAGAGTGCCGTTATCATAAGCTTCAAGAGCTCTTGGGTGCACACTGATGTTACCAAGCATAAACTCAGCACGTAGCAAGCCAACTTCAAAATCTTCAACGTTACGTAAACGTGAAAGGAAGAGAGATTGGTTTACGTCCGCAAGAACAAGACCAACTTTAGTTTTGGTTTGTGGCAACTGTGCAAGATCCATCTCGCCGCCCACATCAAAGAGAGGGAGAAGACCACGATATACTGTACCGCTTGTTCCGTCTACAGTTACATCTTGCCCATCAAGAGCACGAATCGCTTCCGCTCTTTGAATACCAATAACCGCAGGAATTCCAAGTTCACGAGATGTAATAGCTGCGTGAGATGTATCGCCACCAACGTCAGCCAAAATAGCAGACGCAACACGCATACCGGGAACCATATCAGGATCGGTACGCTCTGCAGCTAGGATATCACCTTTATTGATTTTGTTAAGTTCAAGCGCTGAACGAAGGTATTTTACCTTACCTTGACCCGCACCACGTGAAGCGCCATTACCTTCAAGTAATACTTCCGCAGTTGCAAGAGCTTGAGGATCCACTTCAAGACGACGCATGAAGATTGTATCAGGATGCAATTCAAACTCTTCATTCCAACGAGTTTCAGGACGTGCTTGAACAAACCAAAGCTGCCCTTTTCCATCAATACAGAATTCTGTATCCATGATCATTCCGCCGTATGCTTCGGTAATTGTACGAACGCAACGTGCAATTTGTTCTGCTTGCGGAATTGTAAGAGCCCATTTATAGATTTCGCTATGTGGAACATTTACTTTCTTTGTTCCGCCAAGCTTTTCATCATAAACTATTTTCATGCCCTTATGGCCAAGGTTTCTAATAACAACTTCATTCCCGTCATCTCTTTGGAAAACGTAGAATTTATCAGGAGTTACCATACCGCCAACAATGGCCTCACCAAGACCATAAGAGGCATCTATACTTACTAAGTCTTTTCTTAATGTACCACGGCAACCTGTTGCAGTATCCGCACTAAATGCAGTACCCGCGATAACAGGATTAATCATGCGCATCATACACACAGATAAGGAGGTGTTCTCAATTGCCCACTCTTTTTTTGCGAGTATTGCAATTTCAATATCACCTGTTTCTTCAGATTTTGTTATACCGTCACGAATTGCTTCACGACGATAAGTCATTGAACGAAGGTTATACGCAGAAGCACAGTCCCAGTGATAAGCAAGAGCTACTTTTTCAGGACCAACCATATTAAGGTAAGTATCCTGTAATCCGGCAAATGCTTTTTTACGAGAATCTTCTCCGGCTGCTGATGAACGAACCGCTACAGGAACATCCGTTGCTTCTCCGGCTTCTTTACAGATTTCTAGATACGCATTCTTAACTGCATCTTCAACAACTTTTGGCATGTCAACAGAAAGAATTGCAGATTGAACCAATACCGAACGTTTACGGAGTTGGTCAATCACTTCTTGCGAAGTTGCAAAGCCTTCAACGACGTTGTTTACAAACATACGTAAAGGAATTTTTTTTGCATCCTTTACTTCTTCGTCCGCTGTGCGGATTTCCTTAGCAAATGTTCTTACAAGTTTTTGTAAGAATTCAGAATCTTTGTTAATTTCCGGATCGTTCCAGTCAATTCTGCTATATTCACGTTCGATAATTGAACGGATTAAAGCAGCATTAACTTTTGCTTCATCCAGAAGTTTATGGAAGCAGATAGATGAAATTGCACGGAATTGTGGTGTTGATACATTTTCTACTTCATGTATGAGAGCGGTATTATAGTTCTTACCACCCACCAAAATTTCAGCTTCTTCACCAATCGCTTTGATTTCTGCACCTGTAAGAATTAGTTTTTGTTTTAATTCTTCTACAGAGCCAAGAGATGTTTGTTGCGCCTTTGCCATTGAATGCCTCCAAAACAGTTGTTAGAATAAACGAATATCTTAGACATAAATCTGGTAATTAATAAGGCCGTGAATGCGTAAACTTATTATGCGTCCACTTCTTGTTCTGAAACTTGTTCACCACAGAAAGGACAGAATTTCATAGAAAGTTGAAGAGGTTTTTGACAATCTTCATTAGCACACAAACGTGGTGTTGGTGCAAGTTCTACAATAAGTTCGCCTTCTTTTACCGGAACCATTTTACGTGTATGCTTATAGTTTGCATCTTTTACAACACGCTTTACAATACCGCTACATGGTGCAAGAACTGCTTTTTCCTGCTTCATAATAGCGATGTTGAAAAGTTCTTGTCCTGCTTCAACTATATCGCCCGGTTTTACATACACAACCCATAGGTCACCGTTACTTGGTGCCGCTACGTGGTTAGGGTTAGAGCTATCAGCCATCTCCTGCCCTTTACGAGCTGATGATGCGCCTTCTGATACCTTCACTTCATGAGTTAAGAACTCTGAATCGTAGGTATAACGTACTATTGACATTCCGCTTTCAGCATTTTTACGTATACTATGAATTGTCATTTGATGCGGTTTATTAGCTGAATCGGTAAATGTTAGAGTTTTGTCTCTTGGTAAACCTTCAAACCATACGTCTAACGGTAAGTAATTAGGATCACCAAATTTTTGAACAAATTGGATAGTTTTTACAGCATCACCAGGGTGATTGAGGTAGATTACAATTTCTTCCTCTGTTGCTTTTCTTCCAAGAATATTTTCAAGTGCTGCAACTTCTGCATCAATATCGGTATCTTTTAATTGTACGAGTGGAGATACAGTTGTGCGCTCTTTCAAAGCCTCTTTATAGCTTGCGCCGAATGCTGACTTATATACCCAATCCGCCGGGAAACCTAGTGGTAGTTTACCGAATTTACCAAGAATAAGATTTCTGAACGCATCGTTACAATCTTGGTAGATAAGGAGTCTATCTTTTTTGAGTTGTGCGCTGTGTGCGCTTTCATCAGTTGCCGCAACTTCTTTAATAATTTCAAGGAGGTTACGTACTTCTTCTTCACCACCACGTTTATAAGCACCTGTAATTGCAAGGAATGATGTATTCCAAGTAATTTGTGAACCCGGTGTTACGTCGTGATAGCGAACAATTTGTCTAGCAGCAGCAAGATATTCAAGCATAGCAGGAAGTAAGTGGATATACCCTTGCTTCATTGCACCTTCTTGAGATGATGAGGTTGCGCCGCCAGGCATTGCATGGCTAACTACATTGTAGTCAGTACCTTGGAAGTAAGGTGATGAGTATCTATCATAATAAGGCATTAGTTGTTTGAGAACAAAGTTTGCTTTATTGATAGCGTCATTATTCAATAAGTTATCGATTCCAAATTCATCTTTGATATAAGCCGCAGTTGATTGGATATCGCCTTGACCGTATGAACGAACACCGGCACCCAATGCCGCATCAACAATGTGGCAGCCGGCTTGAGCCGCAGCACCCACCGCAGGAACAAATAATCCGTCGGTATAGTGTCTGTGATAGTGAAGAACAAGGTCAGGATATTGCTTTCTAAGCGCAGAAACAAGGTCTCTCATGAAACGTGGTGAGCATATACCCGCCATATCTTTCAATCCAAGAATAATTTCTTTGCTTGCTTTTTGTGTGCTGATTCCTAAAGTTTTGGCAACAACACCCAAAATGTATTCGGTAACTCCAAGATAGTGATTAATATCAAAACCTTGCGCTACAGAAATAGAAAGAGTCGGTTCAAAAATAACGTCTTTACGGTTAAGCACAACTTCAGCTAAAGGCGCCATGTTATCGATATCGTTTAGGAAGTCGAAACAACGCATAACATCATAGTGATCACAAATCATTTCAGCTGTTTTGTGCATGAGGTTTTTAGGTTGTGGGCTGTAACCAAGAACGTTTGTTGAACGAACTAATAATTGTTTTAATGTTTTAGGTGCAAATGCATTCCATTCATCAGCTTCTGTGAAAGGATAGGTCATATTTGCCATCATATTCACGTGGAAGTGAGCACCACCACCATTTTCTATAGAGAAGAGATTAGCATTATCAAGGTAAGGCCCGATAAGTCTATCTTCTGCTAATCTGAAACGGTTACCGTTGTTTGACTGAGTCATATCACGTGGAGTTGTTTCAGTGAAGTGGATTTTATTTGTATCTCTAACAAAGTCTAGAAGAGCCCCTCTATCGCCTTTAGGATATGGGTTTGCTTGAATAAGTTCTTGTGTTGAGATAGGCGGAATTACAGGATTATAGTCAGGAAGTCGAGGTGTGGTTTCGGTTCTGTATTCGCCTAATTGTACAAATGGGTTATGCCCGCGAGCTGAAATTTCAGCTACAAGACGAGAAAGTCTTTCACCTTCAGGAGCTAAATCATTATATTCTAACAAATTCGGAGTGTTACGAATAAAGTTAGTGTCAAAATTAGCATTTAAGAAGTCTTTATTTTGAAGAACGTGTTTATAGAATGGAATTGTAGTTTTAAATCCGGTAATGGTGTATTCATCAAGAGCACGTTCCATAACACCGCAAACTTTATCCCAAGCTGAACCGTATGCGATAAGGAGCGCACCGGCTGAATCGTAGTTAGATGGGAATTCGTAACCTGCTGAAAGGTTAGAATCCAAACGCACACCAAGACCACCAGGAGAAACGTAACGAATTACTGTGCCTGGATTTGGTGTAAAGTTCTTTTGTGGATCTTCACAGTTAATACGTAATTGCATTGCAAATTGTGATGGTTTTGTATTTTCGTTTGTAAACGGCAATTCATAACCAAATGCAACAGCAATTTGAGTTTCAACCAAGTCAACACCGTAACGGCATTCTGTAATACCGTGCTCTACTTGTAAACGAGTATTTACTTCGATAAGATACGGAGTTCCTTCTTCTGTTACAAGGAATTCAACAGTAGCTAATGAATCATAACCAACGTGTTTTACAAGCTTGCGTGAATACTCTTTAAGTTGTTCACGAAGTTCAGGTGTAATGCCTGACCAAGGAGAAGGAGTAATTTCGATAAGTTTTTGGTGATTACGTTGAACTGAGCAATCACGTTCATCAAAAGCGAAAACATTGCCATGTTTATCAGCGATAACTTGGATTTCGATATGTCTTACACTTTGGAGGTATTTTTCAACAAAGAGTCTAGGGTTACCAAAAGCTGCTTCAGCCATAGTTGAAGCTTTTACAAATGCATCTTCAAGCTCGTCTTCGTTCGTGATAGCAAAAATACCACGACCGCCACCGCCGCCTTCAGCTTTAAGCATAACCGGTAAGCCCATTTCTTTAATAAGTCTACGAGCTTCGGGAATATCAACAGCACCTTCTGAACCGGGAACAACCGGCACGCCAAGTTCTTGTGCAAGTCTTCTTGCTTGAACCTTATTTCCTAATAGGTTCATTGCTTCTGCTGATGACCCGATAAATATAATTCCGGCTTCCTTACACTTTCGCGGAAAAGCATCGTCTTCTGAAGCAAAACCCCAACCAGGGTGGATTGCAACGATATCTTCTTCTTTTGCTCTTGCGATGATAAGATCAATATCCAAATATGCATTCGGATCACTGCCAAGTAGGAGTAATTCATCAGCGGATGAAGCTGCTGGAGATGTTTTATCAACATCTGTTGCTGTCATAACAGCAATAGCATTACATCTTTCTTTAATTGCTCTACAGATTCGTCTTGCAGGAATACCACGGTTGGCAACAAGTATACGTTTCCCCTCAAGCTTAGCTAGTATATCCTGAAAACTTTTTCCCGACATAGTTTTTTCCACCTCTCAAATTTCCTTATAAAAAATAAGTGTTTCAAAATCCTTCTAAACGATAGTCCTAATCCTTCCGTTTAAAAATGTTCTTCTGCCAACATTTGTATCAACAACTAATCCGCCTAAACTTTCTTTTTTTAAGGAAATTTCTCTCAACTTTCCTCTGTATGTACAAATTTGTTCACCTTCAAAATCGTAATCGAAATCTTCAAAGGTAAGCGCATCAACCACTTGAATTTCTTCATTAGTAAATGCTAAGTACTTGTTTGTACGTTCTAAAGCCAGTTTTTGGACTTCAAAGTCCTTGTCAACAAATGTAAAATCCGAAATTTCTTCACTACATTTTTGTAATAATCTCAAATCACTTTCCTTGTAACACAGATAAATATAATACACAAGTGTTGACCAAAGGTCATGAAGTATATAATTTTCCATACAAAAATGTTCACATAAATGACTTGCAGATAAGGCGGTATCAGTATTTTTGATAATAAATTGAGGTGATGAATTTATATTTATGCCTATTCCGGCAAAAAGTGAATTATTCTTTTCCTCTAGCAATATACCACCTATTTTATAATAATTATTACAAGAACTTATAAGAATATCATTTGTCCATTTAAGGCAAAAATCATCATTTTTATTTTTTTTTGGAAAATTTAAATTTTTTTTAAAATTTTCTACAATTATTCCACCTAGTATCGGTGCTGCGGCATGAGAATTAAATATACCATCCATTGGAAGTCTTAGTGCTGCATATAAATTTCCACTTGGTGAATGCCATTCATGCCTCATTTGCCCTCTTCCTGCTGTTTGCCTGCCTACAACTACTGAAGACCATTCAGGAAACTTTCCTTCATCCATTAGTTGTTTTGCTATATCAAGTGAAGATGTTGCTTCATCAAGTTCATAGCATGGCACTTTTAATGAATCTAATTGTATTGATTTTGTTATCATTTAGGTCTCCTTTGAATTATGAAAAGCATCACGTGAATCTAATTTGTCTCCGACGGGCAA
>CAYJEN010000060.1:0-8520 GCA_964369185.1 uncultured Desulfovibrionaceae bacterium | reverse complement strand
CGATACCACGGTGTTTCATTCTTTTGTACTTACCGCAGTTACATTCATAGTCTTTCACAGGTCCGAAAATTTTCGCACAGAAAAGACCGTCTCTTTCAGGTTTAAAAGTTCTATAGTTGATGGTTTCCGGTTTTTTTACTTCACCGAAAGACCATTCACGAATATTTTCAGGTGAGGCAATTGTAATTTGAAGAGATTTTAAGCTCTTAATATTCGCAGCGTTCGCTTGCGCGCCTTGCCTTACGCTAAATAATTCATCAAGACTCATATTGATAACTCCTGAGGATAAAAGGAAAATATTTATACTGTCATAACTGACAGAGTAGTTTTTCTATCCATGTATAATGCTTATGTGAGGAAGGAAAAATTCCTTCCTCTACATAGTTATATTATTTCAGCATCTTCCATGAAGATTAATGGTTTGTTTTTCTTCTTTGGTTCTTCTTGATGCATATTTACATTAAGACCCAAAGACATAAGTTCTTTTACAAGAACGTTGAAGGATTCAGGTAAGCCTGCTTCAAGGAAGTTATCACCTTTAACAATCTTTTCGTACATTTTCACACGACCGGTTACGTCATCTGACTTAACTGTGAGGAATTCTTGTAAGAGGTATGAAGCACCGTATGCTTCAAGTGCCCAAACTTCCATCTCACCAAGACGCTGACCACCGAATTGAGCTTTACCACCCAATGGCTGTTGAGTTACTAAGCTGTAAGGTCCTGTTGAACGTGCATGGATTTTTTCATCAACAAGGTGGTGGAGTTTGAGAATGTACATAACACCTGTTGTTACACGGTTTTTGAATGATTCACCGGTACGTCCATCATAAAGAACGTGTTTACCATCTGATGATAAACCAGCTCTTTCAAGCCATGACCATATATCTTTTTCAGTTGCACCATCGAACACCGGAGTTTTTGTGATAATACCACGGCGAAGTTTGAGAACTGCTTGTTTAAAGGTTTCATCATCCATAGAGTCTACAAGACCATCGATGTCGATACCAGGATTTTCAGATGAGAAGATATCTTTTACATCAGCACGGATTTGATCAAGCGCAGTATTAGCGTCTACAAGCTCAGCAAGTTGACGACCTAATTCTTTAGCAGCCCAACCTAAGTGAACTTCCATAATCTGACCAATGTTCATACGTGATGGAACACCAAGTGGGTTCAATACGATATCAACCATACGTCCGTCAGCAAAGAAAGGCATGTCTTCTTCCGGTAAGATACAAGAAACAACACCCTTGTTACCGTGGCGACCCGCCATTTTATCACCTACTGAAAGCTTACGCTTAACAGCGATGTAAACTTTTGCCATTTTAATTACGCCAGGAGGCAAATCATCGCCTTCTGTAGCTTTTTCACGTTTTGCATCGTAAAGGCTTTTGATTACAGCGATATTACGTTCGTAACCTGCAATAATTTCGTTAATGCTGATATTCACTTCTCTATCAGTGAAAGCATTTTCTAATTTTTTAAGTGGAATATCATCAAGAGCTTCTTTAGAAATTACACTATTTGCAGCAACAACAATTTCACCTTTCTTTGAACCAACGATAGCTTCGCTTACCGGTGTGCTTTCAATGATAGGAAGAATTTGTTCTTTAAGATGTTTTGTAAGAACACGGATATGGTTGCGTTCTTTTTCATCAATTACGCTGATTTCGTAATCTTCGATATCACGTGTACGTTCGTCTTTTTCACCTGAACGGCGGTTGAAAACTTTAACGTCTACAATGATACCTTCAATTCCCGGAGGAACTTTAAGTGATGTATTTTTTACGTCACGAGCTTTGTCACCAAAGATCGCGCGGAGAAGTTTTTCTTCCGGTGTAAGTTGTGTTTCACCTTTAGGAGTGATTTTACCTACTAAGATATCGTCAGGTTTAACCGCAGCACCGATACGGATAATACCGGCATTATCAAGGTTTCTGAGCATATCTTCACCAACGTTTGGAATATCGCGGGTAATTTCTTCAGGTCCTAATTTAGTATCACGAGCAACTACTTCAAATTCTTCAATATGGATAGAAGTAAATACGTCTTCTTTTACCATTCTTTCAGAGATAAGAATACTATCTTCAAAGTTATAACCACACCAAGGCATAAATGCTACTGTGAGGTTTTTACCAAGTGCTAGTTCACCGTTTTCGATATCAGGTCCGTCAGCAAGCAAAGTTCCCTTTACTACTTTTTGACCTTTGAAACATGATGGTTTTTGACCAAAGCATGAGTTTTGGTTTGATTTGTGGTATTTGAGCAAGTCATAAGCACGAACGCCACCGAATCTATCTTGGAATACATCTGTGTAAGCTACGATGATACGTTCAGCATCAACATATTCTACTACACCTGTACCTTCTGATAATAAACACGCACCGGAGTCACGAGCGATATCAAGTTCGATACCTGTACCAACAAGTGGACGCTCAGCACGAAGAAGTGGAACAGCCTGACGTTGCATGTTTGATCCCATAAGCGCACGGTTCGCATCATCGTGCTCAAGGAATGGAATCAGTGCAGCGGAGATAGATACCATTTGGCTTGGTGAAATATCTTGATATTCGATTTCTTCAGGTTGAGCCAAAAGAACGTCATCAGCTGTACGTGATGGGATATTGTGCCCGATAAATCTTCCGGTTTCGTCAATTTTTGCAACAGCAGGAGCAACAACTTTATGCCCTTCGCTTGTAGCATCAACGTGAATGATTTCGTCAGTTACAACACCATCTTTAACAACACGGTAAGGAGTTTCGATAAAACCGAATTCGTTTACTTTTGCAAAAGTTGAAAGAGAAACGATAAGACCAATGTTTGGTCCCTCCGGAGTTTCAATCGGACAGATTCTACCGTAGTGAGAGAAGTGAACGTCACGTACTTCAAAGCCTGCACGCTCACGAGTAAGACCACCAGGCCCAAGAGCTGAAAGACGACGTTTGTGAGTTACTTCTGAAAGTGAGTTAGTTTGATCCATGAACTGAGAAAGCTGTGAAGTTCCGAAGAATTCTTTTAATACAGCTGCAACAGGTTTTGGATTAATAAGGTCGTGAGGCATGAGCTGAGCTACTTCTTGAATGCTCATACGTTCTTTAATCGCACGTTCCATACGTACTAAACCGATGCGGTATTGGTTTTCTATAAGTTCACCAACAAGACGCACACGGCGGTTTCCTAAGTGATCGATATCATCAGCAGGACCGTGAGAATCTTTAAGTGTTACCAATACTTTTAAAGCTTGGAGAATGTCATTATCGGTAAGAGTACGTTCTTGATGTTCCTCGTGTGTAAGTCCAAGTCTCTGGTTAAGCTTGTAACGACCTACAGGAGAAAGATCATAATATTCATTACTGCGGAACAAGTTTTCAAAGAAAGTTGCCGCAATTTCAGGAGTAGGAGGAGATGATGGACGTAAACGACGATAGATTTCTTCTTGTGCTTTTTCTAATGTTGGAGTTTTATCAAGCATTAGAGTATCACGGATTGAAGATGAAGTGTCAGAACCGCGAGTATGAAGAACTTGAAGTTCATGAATTCCAAGCTCATGTAATCTTTCGATTAATCCCGCTGTTACTTCGTCAGCCGCTGAAGCTAAAACTTCACCGGTTTCAGGATTTACAATATCATCAGAGAGGAAGAGTCCGTATACATAATCCGGAGCAACTTCAATTTTTTCAAGACCTGCTTCACCAATTAAACGCCACATACGTTTATTAACCGGTTTGCCGGCTTTTGCAATTACGTTACCTTCTTTATCGCTAATGTCGGTATACGCAGGATCTTTCTTATACATTGCATTGAAAGTTTCTTTATCTTGAGGAAGATTCCAGAATACTTTACCATCTCTAGCAATTTCATAAGATTCATTTTTATAGAAGTAGTTTAAGATATCAGTATTGCTCATACCCATTGCTTTTAAAAGAATGGTTACAGGCATTTTACGACGTCTATCAATGCGTACGTAAAGGATATCTTTATGGTCGAAATCAAAATCGAGCCATGAACCACGCATAGGAATTACGCGTGATGAATAAAGCACTTTACGTGATGTGTGAGTTTTACCGCCATCGTGCTCGAAGATAAGACCAGGAGAACGTTGGAGCTGGTTCACGATAACGCGTTCAGTACCGTTCACAATAAACGTACCTTTTTCAGTCATTAAAGGAAGAGTACCAAAGTAGATATCTTGTTCTTTAATAGCTTCAATTGTACGTGCTTCTGTTACTTCGTCTACTTGATACACCACAAGGCGCACTTTTAAACGTAAAGGAGCTTCGTAGGTTAATCCCTTTGAAAGGCATTCTGCTTGATCGTATTTAGGTTCGCCAATTTCGTAATTTACGAACTCAAGACTAGCAGTACGATTAAAATCTTCAATAGGAAATACAGAACGAAAAACACCTTCAAGTCCTTCATGA
Source organism: uncultured Desulfovibrionaceae bacterium (assembly GCA_964369185.1). Taxonomy (GTDB): domain Bacteria; phylum Desulfobacterota; class Desulfovibrionia; order Desulfovibrionales; family Desulfovibrionaceae; genus CAYJAZ01. Next base: position 4,097 of record CAYJEN010000060.1, on the reverse strand, counting down.
GGCTCACGTTCGAGTCTTCCTTCCTGCAAGAACTCTCTGTAGGAATCCACTTGAAGAGTTAAAAGGTGGGGGATGGGTAATGATACTTGAATTTTACCAAATTGCTTTTTAAATTCAGTCATGCTATACCTCTGCAAAGACCTGCTTTGCACTTAAAGTGTCAATGTCTAAAAGACTTAAAACCAATAGCAAAGACCTAGCCCGAAAGCTAGACTTTGCTAAAAATATCTATTTTATTTCATATACTTATACAATGCATTTGCCCTTTCAAGCACTTGCGGTTAACAATAAGATTTGTTAGCATATAGAAAAACATTAAAAAAAGCAAGTGTTTTTTTCTCCTTTTTTAATTTTTTATCTGAGATTAAGTGCGCTTTCAATTATCACTATTGTTAACTTCTTTCTTTCATTGTTGTTATTAAATGACTTTTATTTGATATGAGATTTTTTGTTTTATGTTTAATTGCTCTCTCAATTCTCACTATTGTTAACCTCTATTTTAGGCAGTCTTCGACGACCAAAGAGGTGGCAAACGGGCTGCCGCCCTACGCCCCACCTCTTTGGAAACACCACGCTTTTTCCCGCTTAATCGACACAAAATCATTGTGCTATACTAACGTAGCCTTTGACTATCTATGTTCCATACAATAGTCAAGCTACTCTCGAACTACACCCCACTGGCAAAGCACAATGATAAAAGGCATGTGTCGATTTAATATGTGCTTTCAATTAATATCTGTTTTTCAAACTATTACTTATTAGTTAGCGCTTTTTATTTGAGCAATACATTTCAAATGAAAATATATTTAGTTTCTACTTTAAAAATTAAATCTTCCTTTAAATCTGTAAACACAAATTTAAAGGAAGATTAAATATTTAAGACTTTCCCACTTCCTCATCAAAACTAAGTAAGATTTCTTTACTTTGAGATTACAGGAAATAATTTTTTTGAAAAGACTTTTTCCTTTTTTCTCGAGGAACGAGAGAAAAAAGGAAAGGGGTTTGCAAAGGGAATCATTCCCTTTGCCCGTCGGAGACATTCTTATCCAAAATATTTCTTGATTTTGTTGTGGAGGGTTGTACGGGTTATTCCGAGTCTTCTTGCGGTTTCGCTTTTGTTATCGTTGGTTTCATTGAGGGTTTTTGATATGAGATTTTTTTCCATATCATCAAGAGATGAGGGATTATTTTCGCTCACAAAGTCCGTATCTTGCTCAATAAATTGCTGAATTGTAAGAGGAAGAGCTTTAGGTTGAAGCATATCACCCGGATTTAGAATAACTGCTCTTTCAATTGCATTTTCGAGTTCGCGAACGTTGCCTTTCCAGTGATATTTTAAAAGAGCATTCATTGTTTGAGCTGTAAAGCCGTGAATTTGTTTTCTATTTGAAAGCGAAAATTTCTTTAAAAACATTTCGGCAAGGAAAGGAATATCCTCTACTCTTTCACGTAGCGGAGGAATATGAAGAGCTATTACATTTAATCTATAGTATAAATCTTCACGAAATTTATTTTCTTTTACTTCTTCGAGGAGATCTCGGTTTGTAGCTGCAATAATTCGTACATCTGTTTTTATGATTTTGTCTGAACCAAGTTTTTGAACTTCGCCCTCTTGAAGAAAACGTAGGAGCTTTGCTTGAAGAGCTAGTGGCATCTCACCTATTTCATCAAGAAATACTGTTCCGCCATTTGCAAGAAGAAAACGCCCCTCGCGTGATTTATCTGCACCTGTGAATGCGCCTTTTTCATGACCAAACAACTCAGATTCCAAAAGATTTTCCGGTAAAGCTGCACAGTTAACTGTTACAAAGGGTTTATCTTTTCTTTCGCTGTTTGCTTGAATTTCACGAGCGACAATTTCTTTACCTGTTCCGGATTCCCCTGTGATAAGTATTGTTGCATCGGTAGGAGCTACAAGGCTTATCATTTGAGATATTTCACGCATTGCTTCACTTTTGCCAAGCTTTGTATCTTCGGCTTCAGTTTTTTCAACTTCTTTTTCTTGCGATGTAAGTTTTTCTAGGGCAAAACGCAACACGTCAAAATCGAGAGGTTTTGTAAGATAATCTGACGCTCCGGCTTGAAGGGCTTGCATTGCCTTATCTACAGTTGACCATGCTGTCATTATTATAACGGGAATTGATGGATTATACGCTCGGATTTTTTCAAGAGCTGTAATTCCGTCAACTTCTGCCATACGTACATCTGTAAGAACAAGGTCGAAGTTTTGCTCTTTTACCATTTCAATTGCAACTTTGCCGTCATCAGCTTCTGCGGTTTTGTAGCCCCAGCCTGAAATAAGAGTCATAAGCATATTGCGGTGAGCGTTATCATCATCTACTATAAGAATTGTAGGCATGGATTATCCTTTATTTATTTTGTCTCCGACGGTAAATTAAACCTGAGTAGCATCAAATTTCTTTTTACGCCATACTTTTTCTTCATTTTTTGCAAGGCGTACGATATTTTGTCTATGAGTCCAGAAGATTATAAGGAAAATTGCAAATGTTAGATAGAAGTAAGGTTCGTATCCGAAAAGCAAACAAAATATAGGAAGTACACTCGCCATTGATAAAGCACCTAGTGATACATACTCAGAACGCCAAATCACAATAACACAAATTACTGCCGCCGCGAGTAAAGGCGGAAATATTATAGGTAAAAGCGCACCGATTAATGTTGCTACACCTTTGCCGCCCTCAAAGTTCAAGAAGTAGGACTTCAAGTGACCAAGAATAGCAGTTAAAGTAATAAGAGATAATATATAAGGATTTGTAAAAACTAAAGTTCCTAGATAAACAGGAAGATATCCTTTAAATATATCGCAAAATAATGTGAGAAGACCATATTTAAATCCACAAAGTCTTGCTACATTTGTAGTACCCGGATTATTAGACCCGGCAGTGCGTGGATCAATTCCTTTTGCCCATTTAGCAATAACCACTCCTGACGGAATTGAGCCGGAAGCATAAGCAAGTACAATTAAAATCGGAAATAAAACAATATCTAACATTATAAAATCCTTATTCTTTAGTTTCAGTTAATTCTGATGTTGGTGTTGACTCTTCTTGAGTTTGGTTTTCTTCATTTGCTACTGTTGGAGCTTCTGATTCACTTGAGTCAGTTAGAGGTTCAACTAGTTTTTCTGCTTGTTTTTCAGGTTCAATAGGTTGAGCAGACTCTTCTTGAACTGGTTCTTCTTTTACTGCATCTTCAACTATTGGAGTTTCTGTAGTTGGAGCTTTTTCTGTTTTTTCCTCTAGCTTTGTTGATTCTTCGATTTTTTCGAGTTCAACCTTAGTCTCTTCTTCTTTTGTTTCCACTACTTCAATAGCTTCACTAGGTAAGCTTGCTTCTAAACTTGGAATAAAGAGGACTTGCACTCCGCCAACAATAATAATCAGTGCTACTGTAAAGAAGTAAAGCACTTTTTGCGGATAATGTTTCTTCATAAAGAAAATACAAATTGCAAGCACTGCAAGTGGAATGCTCAAGAAAGAAAGTTGCGGAATACTTAGAAGGTTTTCAACAATATTTCTAGGGAATAGTGCTAAATATTCAGGATAAAGTATTTCAATTTGTGGTAGCATGAATATAATTACGCTTATAGCTCCATATAAAAGTACTATAATTCCCAGATAGATAGAAAATACTTTTGTTTTTGTAGCACCGAAACTCATTAAGTTTCTAGCTAAAAGAATTGATGCTGCTGGAGTTAAAGCATATATATACGATACAGAACTCTGTGGGAATAACAAGAGAGTAAAAGTACCGCCTATCAATGCAGAGAATAAGAAAATACTTCCGCTTGAACGTCTATAATCGTCATACATCTGACGTGCTGTTTCAGATTTTTCATTATTTTCTTTATCAACAAGTCTTTGGATTTCTAGCTTTTCATAGTAAGAAAATCTACCTTGTTTATATCTTGCAAAGCCTGATGTTTCCCCTTTTTTCAAAGTCACAAGGAAAGGAATAATAAGGAATGGCATGAAAAGAAGAAGTGCTAAGAGTAGATAATAAAGTATATGCTCAAAGTAGAACCACGATGTCCATGAACTTTTTAGAGTTTCAAAATCAAACAATTGCATGATATA
>CAYJEN010000059.1:0-8625 GCA_964369185.1 uncultured Desulfovibrionaceae bacterium | reverse complement strand
AACCAACAATCGATGAAAATGGCGTAACACGCTACATCGTTCGTGGTGCTGATACCTTACTTGGACAGCAAGTTGAAATCAAAGCTGATTTGATTGTTCTTGCAGTTGGCGTACAAGGTGCTGAAAATGCTGAAGGTTTAGCAGAAAAACTCCGTATTTCTTATGATGCGGATAACTTCTATCTTGAAGGTCACGTTAAGTTGAAACCTGTTGAAACAAATACAGCAGGTGTATTCTTAGCCGGTGTTTGCCAAGGTCCTAAAGATATTCCTGCATCAGTTGCTCAAGCATCAGGTGCGGCAGCTAAGGCTATCGGCTTACTTTCAAAACCTAAGCTAACAGGCGATCCGCAAGTTGCCAGTGTAAATATTAAAAGATGTATCGGTTGTGGTAAATGTATTGATGTTTGCCCATATCAAGCTATTAAAGAAATTGATTTCCGTGGTAGCAAAAAAGCTGAAGTTATTGAAACTATCTGCCAAGGTTGTGGCGTATGTAATGCTACTTGCCCACATGGAGCTGTTCAATTATCACACTTTACCGATAACCAAATACTTGCAGAGGTAGTAGCTCTATGTCAGTAGATAAAGAATTAAAAATCGTAGCATTTTTATGTAACTGGTGTTCTTACGGTGGTGCAGACTCTGCCGGCGTAGGACGTTTCACACAACCAACTGATATGCGTATTATTCGTGTTCCTTGTTCTGGTCGTGTAAATCCATTATTTGTTCTCAAAGCATTAATCGAAGGTGCTGATGGCGTTCTTGTTTCAGGCTGTCACCCTAAAGATTGTCACTATACAAGCGGTAACTTCTATGCTCGTCGTCGTTTGGAATCATTAAAAGAGTTTATTGGAATTCTTGGTATTGATCCACGTCGTTTCTCATATTCATGGGTATCAGCATCAGAAGGTCAAAAATGGAAAGAAGTTGTAACTACATTTACAAATCAAATCCACGAATTAGGGCCTGCGCCTAAATTCAAAGACGCTAAACCAATGTACGATATGCCAACTGAAATTTATGCGCCTATTCGTCAACTTGGTTGTGGTGAAAATCCATTCGTTGCTGAATTGAAAGAAAAAGCTAAAGCAGCTCTTCCAAATCTTGATGGCGTTCTCGGCTGGAGACAAGGCCCTGATGGTTTGGTTGCAGAACCTTTCTTTGCTAAAACAGAAGCTGAAATCGACCAAATGATTTGGGGACCAAGCAACGTTCAAAGTCTTGTAACTCTTTTACATAAACATAAAGGCAAAAAAGTCGGTATTGTTGTAAAAGGTTGTGATAGCCGTGCGATTGTTGCTCTTCTTCAAGAAAAACTCCTTAATAAAGACGATATCACTATCTTTGGTATGCAGTGTAACGGAACTGTTAGCCGTGACAAAGTAATCAAAAAAGTGAAAGAACTTTCAGGTATTACAAAACCGGTTATCCTTAGCACAAGCGGTAAAGGGCATGACTTAACTGTTACTGTAAGAACTGCTGAAGGCAATAAAGATTTTGTTGTAGATATGGCTGACGTTGCTCAAGATAAGTGCCGTCAATGTGCTATGCCTGCCGCTAAATTCTTTGATGTTTTTGTTGGTGCAGAAGGTCAACCAATTGAAGCAGATACAAGAGCTCCTATCGGTCTCAAATATCTAAATTCATTATCACTTGATGACAGAATGTCATTCTGGCGCGGACATATCGAACGTTGTATGCATTGCTATGCATGCCGTAACTCATGCCCAATGTGCGTATGTAAAGACAACTGTGCCGGTGATAGCCGTAACCCACACTGGGTAGCAGATGATAACTCACCTGAAAGTAAGTTATTCTTCCAACTTATCCACGCACAACACCTTGCCGGTAGATGCACAGGCTGTGCTGAATGTAGCCGTTCATGCCCAATGGGTATTCCTGTATTCTGGCTCAAGCAACAATTTGGCGGAATTATGAAGCGTATCTTCAATTATACTGCCGGGTTAGACCTCACAGCAACACCACCGCTCTTAGGCTATTCAGTGGAAGAAGAAAACATAAAGGAGCATTTCTAAGATGAAATATATAGCTCAAAAAGATCAAGTACCTGCATGGCTTGCTAAAATTGCTGAAAAATACACCATGCTTGCTCCTAAAGCTATTGCTAAATCAGTAACTTATAAAGAGTACTCAGCTGATGAAATCGCAAAAGCAGATATGAATGAAATTCTCGATTATACTACAACTTCAATGAAGAAAGCGTATATTCCTGAATCAGAAGTTCTCTTCTCATATAAATCAACTAAGAAAGAAGAAAATCTTTCTCAAGTTGATACAGCTCTTACTTGTGAATATAACACAACTCAAAGAGTAATCTTTGGTGCTCGCCCTTGCGACGCTAAAGCAGTTGAAGTTCAAGATGCAGCTTATCTTAAAGGTAAATATCGTGATCCTTACTATGCGGCTCACAGAGAAAATACTTTTATCATTGCTCAAGCTTGTAACGAAACCCTCCCTTCTTGCTTCTGTAACTGGACAAATACCGACCTTACAACTGCTTACACTGCGGACGTTTTCTTTACCGCAACAGAAAAAGGACTTGTATTTGAAGCTGTTACCGAAAAAGGTAAAGAATTGCTTGCATTAGCTTCATTTGGTGAAGCAAGTGCTGATGATGCACAAGCTGTTGAAGCGGCTCATGCTAAAGCGCATGAAACACTTCCTGCTAAACCTGACATGTCAAAAATCTCTCAAATTTGTTCATTCAACTTTGAAAATAAAGATTTCTGGGCACAAGTAACAGCGGGTTGTATTGGTTGTAGTTCATGTACTTTCGTATGTCCTACCTGCCAATGTTTCACCATTACTGATGAAGGTAACCCATTAGAAGGTAAAAGAATCCGTTCATGGGCAACCTGTATGGGCGATGAATTTACCCGTGAAGCAAGTGGGCATAACCCACGTGCGCAAGGTCTTATGCGCTGGCGTAACCGCTTAGGGCACAAATTCAGCTACATGACATCTTGGCATGAAGATTTATATTCTTGCACAGGTTGCGGACGTTGCCTACTTTCATGTCCTGCTTCAATCAGCATTAAAGACATGATTTCAGGCATTATCAATGCAACTCCTGACGATGCAAATCTTCCTCCATCAAGATGTAAAACAAGTGCTGCAAAAAAAGCAGAAGCTCCTGCTGCACCTAAAGCAGCCCCAGCACCTGCATCAGAAGAAGCACCAGCACAAAGTGCACCTAAAGCTCAGCCAAAAGCTGCGCCTAAAAAAGCACCTAACAAAAAACAAGGGTAAAGAGGGTTAATAAATGAGTCATACATGTTCATGTAACAATAATCCATACTTGCCGGAAGTTTCCACAGTTTTAGAAGTAATTCGTGAAACCGGCAATATTATGACATTTCGCGTCCGTTTTGACGATGAAGAAAAAATGAAAGCTTTTGAATATGGTCCTGGTCAAGTTGGTCAGCTTTCCATCTTCGGTGTTGGCGAAGCAACCTTCGTTATCAATAGCCCACCATCATGCAAAGAATATCTTCAATTCTCTGTTATGCTTACAGGTGAAGTTACTGCAGCCCTTCATAAACTCTCAGCAGGCGACAAAATCGGCGTACGTGTACCTTTAGGTCAACCTTTCCCTTATGAAGATTGGAAAGGCAAAAGCGTATTCTTTATCGGTGGTGGTATTGGTATGGCTCCTATCCGTACTATCATGCTCCACGTTCTAGAACGCGCTGACGACTATAAAGATATCTCCCTCCTCTATGGTGGACGTTCTCCTGCTGATATGGCATACAGCTACGAATTAGATTCATGGCTCAACCATCCAAAGCTAAAAACAACCCTCACAATCGATAACCCATCTGACGGTTGGCCACACAAAGTAGGGCTTATCCCTAATATATTAAAAGAAATTGCACCATCACCTGATAACTGTGTTGCAGTTCTTTGTGGTCCTCCTATCATGATTAAATTCACCCTTGCAGCACTCAAAGAACTCGGATTTGCTGATGAAAACATCATCACAACCCTTGAGCGTCGTATGAAATGCGGTATCGGTATCTGCGGACGTTGCAACGTTGGCGATAAATACGTTTGTGTTGATGGACCAGTTTTCTCTCAAGCAGAGCTAAACGAACTCCCAGATGAATTATAGGATTTAGATTTTTTTGTCTCCGACGGTTTCTTTTTGTCTCCGACGGCCAAAGGGAATGATTCCCTTTGGAAACCCCTTTTCTTTTTCTCGTTCCTCGAAAAAGGGAAAAGTGTTATCCAAAAAAATATTTCCTTTATCATCTAAGCAAAGAAATCTTCTCAAAGTTTGAAAAACAATAACAGCATAAAAAAACTTCCCTCACAATGTATAGTTACAAGTGAGGGAAGTTTACTTTTTTAAATGTCATTTTAGGCTAGATTTTTTGCATTTGGCGATTAAAGGGAATGATTCCCGTAGGGATAGTCTCTTTGGAAACCCCTTTTCTTTTTCTCGTTCCTTGAAAAAGAGAAAAGTGCTATCCAAAAAAATTATTTCCTTTATCGTCTAAGTAAAGAAATCTTCTCAAAATTTGAAAAAGTTTTGAGCTAAAATCTAAGTATATAGCCCTTTCATTAGTCAATATGATTAATGAAAGGGCTTTTCTTCTTTTAAGGAAGTACTTATAAAAATTATTAATAAAAAAATCTTCCTCTAAATCCATCTGCAAAGAAGAAGTTTAGAGGAAGATTATATTTTTATTTTACCACTATACCAACAAAGCTAAGAAAGTTTTCTTTACTTTGACGATAAAGGAGTAATTTTTTTGAAAACATTTATTCCTTTTCCGACGAGGAACGAGTCGGGAAAGAAATAAGGTTTCCAAAGGGGATTATCCCCTTTGGTCGCCGAAGGCATAAAGAGACTGTATTGAAAGAGCTTTTGTATCAAAAAGCTAAGAAAGCTTTCTTTACTTTGACGATAAAGGAGTAATTTTTTTGTAAACATTTATTCCTTTTCCGACGAGGAACGAGTCGGGAAAGAAATAGGGTTTCCAAAGGGGATTATCCCCTTTGGTCGCCGAAGGCATAAAAAAATATAAATTACTTCCCTAGAGCGGCGGCTTCGTCGACAATCCAGATGAGGTCACCTTTTGGTCTTATGAACTGAGCGGGGTATTTTGGTTCGTCTAGGAGATTTAGTGCGTGAGAGAGTGCATCATGCTTGTCGGCGCCGCTTACGAGGAATAGACAAGATTTTGCGTTATTTATAACGGGTAGGGTAAGGGTAAGCCTGTCGGTATGTTTTGAGCGAACGTATTGGTCGATTACTATACGTTCTTCTTCTTGTAGGGCTTGTTCATTTGGGAAGAGGGAGGCTACGTGCCCGTCGTCACCGAGTCCTAGGAGAACGAGGTCGAATCTTGGAAGTTCGCCGGGTGAGAGTCTAAAGTGCTCTTGTAAGAGATGCTCGTATGCACTAGCGGCTTGAACAGGGTCGATTTCGCCTTTCATTCTGTAGTACCAAGTGATAGGCACATGAGAAAGAAGTTCACGTCTTGCCATACCGTAGTTACTGTCAGGGTGAGAAGGGTCAACACAGCGTTCATCAACCCAGTAGACGATAATTTTTTCCCAAGGGAGTCTATGAGCCCAATCTTCGCAAGCGAGTAAGCGGAAAAGCGGAAGTGGGGTTTGCCCGCCGGAAATGGCTAGATTGAAGATACCATGATCTTCGATTGCTTGCTCACAACATTCAGCGATGTGATGTGCAGCGCGCTCTGCCATTGCAGAAGGGTCTTTGTGAACATGAACGGCTAAGTGAATGGATCTGCTTGACATATTTCCCTCTTTGTAATCGTGAATTTTAGATGGTGTCGTCAAAATCGCTTTTTCGTATTATCTTTGTGTCAGGCTTTAAGAGCTTTTTCAGTCCTTTATATTTTGATAAACTTCTTTAAAGAGCTTTCATCATAATAATATAGGGCTTGACATAGTGCGAAAATTCTTACTTTGATGACGCTATCTAGATTTGTGATAAGATATTTTGAACTTCAACTTTAGCTTGTTCGATAAAAGTTGGAAGTTTATCTTTTATAATTGGGCTAAGTTCCATGCTCCAAGTGGTGTAGTCGAATGGTTCCATGCCGAGTATAAAAAGTTCCGGACGTTTTTTGTATAGAAGTTCTGCCATATTTACTGAATCGATAAGGTCAATATCGTGTATTGACATTCTTTGCTCTTTATTTTGGGTAAGTTCTTTTTCGGTAAGTCTGTAGATGGTGCCGGGTTCTTTGCCTGCATGGAGGATATCGAGGACGAGCACATGACTATACTCTTCAAAGAGATAAAAAACGTCATGAGTAAAAGTTCCTGCTTCCATCACGCTAACATTTTCGGGCATTTTTTCCTTCATAAGTTCTAGGGCAGCATGAATACCAAGACCATCATCAGTAAGAAGTAGATTTCCAATTCCAAGCACAAGTAGTTTCATTCAGTTATTTTCCTTGATTATTATATGGTATATAAGGATTAATATAAATTTCGGGCTTCACTTCAATGTCAATATCCTTATCATGTTCTGTAGGCTTTTGTAAAGGTGGTTTTATATGAATAATTTCGGAATTATTATCTTTACCATCTTGAAAAAGAATGTTATTATTAGGAATGGTAGTGATTTTTCCTTTTTCAATAATAACTTCTGCAAAAGAATTTGTTGTAAAAGACATTGAAATAATTGTAAAAAATAGTAATTTGAATTTTATCATGTTAACTCCTTAAAAATTGCTTGTCAATCAGTGTAAATTCTTATAAAGTTTTTTTAGAATGATGTGGGCTAAACCCATGCATGAATAAGACAGAGAGGATAGAATGACTAACGATCGTAGTAAAGCGTATACAAATGCCGGTGTAGATATTAATGCCGGAAATGAATTTGTTCAAAGAATTAAGGCAGATGTAGCTTCAACACATAACCACAGTGTTCTTTCAGATATCGGCGGTTTTGGTGGACTTTATCGCCCTGACCTTTCCGGAATGGAAGATCCGATTCTTATAGGAGCGACTGACGGCGTTGGTACAAAGCTCAAACTTGCTATCGAATTTAATAAACACGATACTGTAGGTATAGACCTCGTTGCGATGAGTGTCAACGATATTTTAGTGCAAGGAGCTAAACCGCTCTTCTTTTTAGACTACTACGCAACTTCAAAACTTGATATTGAAACAGCTCAACAAGTTGTTGCCGGTGTTGCAGAAGGTTGTAGACAATCATCCTGTGCTCTTCTTGGCGGTGAAACAGCTGAAATGCCTGATATGTACGCTAAAGATGATTACGATGTAGCCGGCTTCTGCGTTGGTTTAGTTGATAACGCTAAACTTGTAGACGGTTCAAGCATCAGCGTAAACGACGTTATTCTTGGCTTGCCTTCAACAGGTGTGCATTCTAATGGATTTAGCCTTGTGCGTAAAATTTTAGCTCAAAGCGGGCTAAAGAAAGACGATATCTTCCCTGGAACTGATAAAACAGTTGCGGAAGTTCTTCTTGCACCAACAAAAATTTATGTTGAATCTTTACGCGGAATTATGCGCGACTTGACCATTAAAGGTATGGTTCATATTACAGGTGGCGGCTTCTATGATAATATTCCGCGTGTTCTTCCATCACAAGTGTCAGCTGAAATTAAATTCGGCTCATGGGAAATTCTTCCTGTATTTGAATGGTTAAAAGAAGAAGGCAATATGGGCTGGGATGAAATGCTTCAAATCTTTAACTGTGGTATTGGTTACGTTATTATCGTTGATAGAAATACCGCTGACGATATCCTTAATAGATTCGCTGCTATGAATCAGAAAATTTGGGAAATCGGCGTAGTTAAAATGCTTCCTAAAACTGAAACCGAACAAGTTACCATTACATTTTAATGAGTAAAAAAGGTATACTTATAGTTGCTTTTGGCTTAGGCACATTCAGCGCAGAACAAGCCTTTAATGCTTTTTGCAAAGAGGCTGAGAATGTGTTTAAGCCTATTCCTGTAAGATATGGATTTACCTCTGAACATAGCCGTAAATTATTGGCGGGAAGAGGAAAAAAATCTGACTCGGTTAAAAAAGCAATCGAGAAAATGATTTTTGAAAAATATACGCATATCTATATTCAATCTCTTCACCTTATTCCCGGTATAGAATACCAAAATCTTTTGGCAACTGTTGAACAAATTATGCAAGAGCAGAAAATTTCAATCTTAGTTGCTTCTCCTCTTTTTAAAGAGCAATCTTTCTTTAATCAAGCCGTACAATCTTTAAGCGAAACAGCCGAAATTCTTGAAAATGATGATGAAGCTATTGTTTATATGGGGCATGGCACGCACAAACATAAAGAACCGCAGGCCGACGCTCTTTATGCCGATATCTCACATCATCTTCAAACAGTGGATGAAAGAATTTTCCTCGCTTGTATGAAAGGTAGTGTTACGCTTGAAACCATTCTTCCTGTTCTAAAATCTCGTGGATATAAAAAGATTTATCTTTATCCATTACTGACACTTATAGGGCGTCATGCTACTGAAGATATGGCAGGAGAAAACGAGGATTCTTGGAAGTCTCAACTTGAAAATGAAGGCTTTATTTGTGATGCAAGATGTGTGTCACTTCTGCAAACTTCAGATTTTATACG
>CAYJEN010000058.1:0-8766 GCA_964369185.1 uncultured Desulfovibrionaceae bacterium | reverse complement strand
ACTCCTCTATTTGCTGAACATAAAAAAGAAGTTTTTGAAATCATTAAAAATCATAATCTAGACAAGAGAATCAAAAATGCCTTTGAGTGGATAATTTTAGATAATCAAAAGTTTCAGAAAGACGCGCTGGAGTATACAGAAATTCGTGTTTCAAATAAAGAAGAACTTTTTGAAAGTCCTATCATTCAAGAACTTTATAAATTACTCACTCCACAAAATCAAAAGATTTTTGATAAAGAAGCAGAACTTAGTTTTGAAAGTTCTATTTCAGCGTGGGGCAATTATCGAGGCTATAGAACAAAAAAAATGTTCAGCCGAAAAGTTGGCGACTACGTTAACAGCTTATTTACTAAACATTATTTTTGCCAATATCTAAATTTAGATTACCTGCGTACGCTAAAAAACGAAAAACAAATTTTGAATGGAGTCGAAGTAGAATACGATTTCGGTTATAGCTCACATCACCTTTCTGAAAATAGATTAGCCGCTATCCTTTCGCTTGATACTAAAGAGGGTAATGACCTTTTCGACTACATAAAAAGAATGATTTATGACAATGAAAACATTATAAATCTCGACTATAACTTTATCAGAGCTTTAGTGATATCTTCTCGTGAAGGCACGAATGAACTTCTTCTGGATTTATTAAAAGCTGCTAAACTTTCCGAGGGTTTACGTCAAGCAATCGTTGAAAATATTGATAGAGGAACACTTGAAACTTTCAAATATTTCTTATCCTATATTCAAGAAGAAAATCTTATTCGTTTTGCATCAGTCAAACGTGCTTTTCTGTGCTATACTTATCTGGAGTATGAAAATGGAGCAACAGATTCAGCCGATAAAATAGCAACTTGGGTTCTTGACTGTCTATTAAATGGAAAAAATGAAGAATACCTACAGGATAACAATCCTTTTAAAGTCTATGCAGCCTTATACGCGATAGCTTGCAACGAACTACAAGACAGCATAGATTATTGCCTCGAGAAGATACAATCCGTTCCATTCCATAATAAAACTGCTCTGCTCTTTTTTATGGACAGATTAAATATCCCGCTTCCAATAAAAATAATTCTTGAGCTCTTAGATAAGTCAGAAGATTTCCAACTGTTTATCTATCTAGACAAAATAAAAATTCAAGATAGAGCAAAAGTACCGCTCGAACTAAAAAAAGCTTATATAACTAAGGTTTGTGCTCTGCTAAAAAATGTAAAAATAAAAGACTTGCGTATAACTTCGCTCGATTTGCAAACATCTTCACCAGTACATAACTGCAACAGTTACATGAAAGCTTATGAATTTGCTTACGAAATTGACGATTTATACGAGTTAGTTTATCCTCTGTACGATAAATTTTTCTATTCATACTACGGAAACGATGGATTAAAAGAAAAAATCAAAGCAAAACAAGGTGATTCATACATTCTTTCAAGCATGATTGCGCTTATGGCTAAAAATTTCTACGCTTATAAATATGTGCAAGAAGCAAAAGAACATCTCACAAAAGAGCATTATCTACTTATTGCGAACGAATTTAAATCTAAACGTTCAGAAGCCAGAAGAAATATCAATACACTTTTATCGAGTGCAAGTGACGATATTATTATTGAATGCGCAACTGCCCTACTCAAAGACAAAAATGAGGAAAAAAGGAAGGGCGGAATTTCATTAATAAAAGAAAACTTTGAAAAAATTCAAAATAATAAATCCTTTACAGAACTAAAAACAGTTCTAGAAAGTGCAAACCTGCCAACAGAAGTTGCAAACGTGCGCGACAGTCTTCTTTTAGGCGATGTAGCTAAAAAAGACGATTGGTTCTTTGATATTGACTATACTCTACCTAAACCATCTGAAATTGCTGAAATTACTGTAGATAAAAAAGCTTCTGAAGGACTGGAGAAAATTTTGTTTTCAGCGCTCAGTAAAATTACAGGCAAAAAAGAGAATAGCAATTCAGAACGATTATATAATCTTTTACTTTCAGCCCTCAATAAAATAACAGCCAAAGAAGATAAAAAAATCACCATAAAACTTCTTCATGCTTGTTTTGATGCTTTTTCAGATATTTATACTAAACATGAAGGCGAAGAAGTCGACTATTATTTACATAGTGGAGTGGAAAAAAAGAAAATTGGCTTTGAACTAAATCTGGGTAATAGTTTCCCTGGAAAAGAATATAGCCAAGACTATAGAAACTATCCATTTTCTGAAGAATATCTTGAACTTATAAAAGATGTAACAAATGAAGAATTTATAGCATTTTGGATTTTTTCTCTTACTTTATCAAACATTTTCGGCTATAGTCATTATATCAGTGACAGTATTTTATTTACTTCAACAGTTGAATGTTTTAAGCATACTTTCAGCTATGATTTATCTGAATTAAAAGAAGAAATTCATACATCTGAAGGCAATCTTAAAAAGCAAATAATTCATCTTAATAACTACATAACGATGATGAAACTTGCTAGAGAAAATGAAGCGGAAAATACTCTATTCGGTATTCCAGAAGTTGAAAAATTAATTCTTGATTATTCAATACTTTTTCTTGATTTTGCGCACTCGCTTTTATCAGATAAATCACTCGCTAAAAAGATTGACTCTAAAGCAAGAAAGGTTGCAGAAACCCGCACATACCGTTCTTATGGCGATAAAGATGAATATTTGGGCGCTGATATTACAAATCTACTATTCTACAAGCAAGTATTTGTAGTTTCTAATGTTTTTGGTACAAGAGTAGAACAAATAGATGAAAAAACAGCACAAGCAGTTCTTTTAAACTTTATGCAAGTTCACGAACTTTTATCTACGCACTTTAAAGAAGAAAAATACGGTAGATTTGAGTTGAACTTCAATCTTTTCTTAGGCTTAGTTGTTTGCGTTCAAAAAGGTATTGTTCAGCCAGACTATTTCTATAAAGAAATTTTTATAAATCATAACGCGTGTTTAATGGGTTATCTCTATGGAGCAATTGCTAAAGAACAGAGCTATTACTATCGTAATAATGAAACTCCTAAACATCTAAAAGAATTGGTAAAAGAGTTTTATTATAAATCTGCTGAAAAAATTCTTGAAATAGAATTGGAACGAAGCGAAAGCGAAACTCCATTCTCATCCATGGCTCAAAGATATTGTAAACTGGAAAATGCTGAAATCTTTGTAAAAACAGTGCATAAACTTGGTAAAACTCCATTCACTCGTGGATATTGTTATTCTTCGGGGCATTCGTTAAAAGATGTATTTTCTACAATCATTACAAATACTAGCCCTGAAGAAGATTTTACTGCAGAAAAATACAAAGACCTACTCAAAAAGTATAAGATTTCTGATACCAGACTTCTAGAAGCAAGCATGTATAACTTGAAATTTATTCCATTTACTGAAGAATATCTTGGAATAAAAGGTCTTGCAAAGGCGGCGTACTACTTTAGGGCTCATATGAACGAAAGCTGTAATGATGATACTATAAAAATTATTCGTCGTTATAGTGATATAGAAATGCAAGACTTTACAAACGGACAAATGGATTTGAACTGGTTCAAAGAAAGTTATGCCGAACTTGGAGAAAAAGAATTTGCAAAACTCTATAATGCTGCAAAATATATTACTGACGGCGGCAAGCATAAACGTGCACAATACTTTGCAGATGCTGTTCTTGATAAACTAAAAATCGAAGAAGTTGAAGCACGTATAAATGATAAACGTAATCAAGAGATGTTACTTGCTTACGGACTTATTCCTTTTGCTAAAGATAAATTGAAAGATGCAATAAAGCGTTATAAGCGTCTACAATTATTCTTAAAAGAATCGAAACAATTTGGAGCTCAAAAAAAGGCAAGCGAGGCTTTAAAGGTATCTATTGCAATGAACAACCTTGCAAGAAACTATGGATTTAAAGATTCTGCACGTTTTTCTTGGAATATGGAGACTGAACTCTATCAAGAAATGATTCAATTCTTTACGCCTAAAGCGATTGACGATATTGAAGTGTATATTTCACTTGAAGATGTTGAAAAAGCAAAAATTATTGCAGTGAAAGGTGGAAAAGAGTTAAAATCAGTCCCTGCAAAGTACAATAAAAATGAATACGTTCTTGAATTGAAAGAAGCGCAAAAGAGCCTTCGTGAACAGTTCAAAAGAGCAAGAGTTACCCTTGAAAATGTAATGATTTATGAAGATGAACTTGAATTTGAAGAATTACAAGCTCTGCAAAAGCACCCGATAATTTCTAGTCTCCTGCAAAATCTTCTTTTCATATCAGGTAAAGATCTTGGCTTTGTAAAGGATAGTTCTTTAGTAGGTTTTGATGGTAACACCGTAAAAATCAAAGCAAAAGCGAAACTAAGAATAGCGCATCCTGTAGAATTATTGGAAAACGGAACTTGGGCAAACTGGCAAGAATATCTTATAAAAGAGAAAATTATTCAACCATTTAAACAAGTATTTAGAGAAGTATATACTCCTACAGCCGACGAATTAAAAGAAAATGGTATAAGCCGTCGTTTTGCAGGATATCAAATTGAAAAATCCAGAGCAATGGGTGTATTAAAGACTCGCTCATGGCTTATCAATGAATCGCAAGGCTTTGAAAAAATCAATCATAAAGATAATATTCGTATTGATTTATACTGCTTTGCCGATTGGTTTATGCCAAGCGAAATCGAGAGTCCAAGCATTGAAAAAATGGAATTTATCAATAATAAAACTCATGAAAAAGTTGCTATTAAGGATATCAGCAAGGTCTTATACAGCGAAACAATGCGTGATATGGATTTAGTTGTGAGCGTTGCTTATGTGGGCGGTGTTGATCCAATGCTCAATCAATCTACAATGGAAATGCGTAAACGTATTTTAGAGCATAACCTTGAATTATTCAAGATTACAAACTACGTATTCGATAATAATCATATCATGATTAAAGGTACATTGCATGAATATAGCTTGCATTTAGGTTCAGGCATAATTCATACGAAGTCAAAAGGAATGTTACCTGTCTTCCCTGTGCATTCGCAACAACGCGGACATATATTCCTACCATTTATCGACAGTGACCCTAAAACAAGCGAAATAATTTCAAAAGTACTTATGCTTGCTGAAGATAATAAAATCAAAGATCCAAGTGTATTACAGCATTTGAGATAGAAACTTAATACAGAAACTGAGGAAATATAGAGAGGATTATGATTCTATAAACAAGAGCCACGTATCCTCTTATATTTCCATCAAAGATACTTATTGCAGAAATTTGACAAAAGAAATGTCTTATTTTATTCTGTTTTTCTAGAATAGTAGAAAAAACATAAGGTACATCATGAATAATGAAACAATTGCAAAAGCCTTCAAAGAGCTTGGTCACACAACACGAGTACAAATCTATAAACATATTATTCGCACAGGAAAACAAGGCATAAGCGTTGGTAACTTACAAGAAAAATTGCAAATACCAAACTCAACTTTGTCACACCATATAGCAAGCCTTGTTTCGGCAAATCTTATTTATCAAAAAAGAGTTGGAAGAACTTTGCTTTGTGTTGTCTCTGAGGAAATGCACAAAATTGTAGTAAATTTCTTTCAAGAAGAGTGTTGTATCGCCGATTTTGAAATTCAACCAATGCAAAAAAAATAAATAATAATAAAATGTTATCTATACCTATAACAAATGGTTTACCTTTTTAATACCTCTTTTTTTGTTTCTCACGTATGGCACTACGGCTATTCCTCATGCCACCAACTTCACTAAACATACGATTAAGCTTTGCTTCTTCTCGTTCTTTTGAAGAAAGTCCCTCGTAAGAATTTTCATGCAATATTTTTAGATAGTTATCAAACCTTCTTTGACTGATTACACCCTCTTCCATCGCTTTTCTCACGGCACAATTTGGTTCTGAATTATGCGTACAGTCTTTGAACTTACAGTTTTCGGCTAGTGTTTCAATATCAGCAAATGAAGAAGATAGATCTGCGCTATCAACGCCAATTTCACGCATTCCTGCTGTATCTATAAGTACTCCGCCCGACTCAAGTAAGAAAATTTCTCGTCCTGTGGTAGTGTGTTTTCCTTTATCATCGAAACTAACTTCTTGCGTGGCTATATTGTCATTCCCTAAAATTTTATTGATAAGAGTAGACTTTCCTACGCCTGAAGAACCAATAAAAGCGGCAGTAACTCCTTCTTTTATGAAAGGAGCAAACTTTGATTTTATATCCTCATCGTACATGGAAAGTGTAATAATATCGGTATAAAGAGCAATGCTTTCAACTTGCCTCATAAGTTCTTGAAGTTTATCGCCCGCTAAATCTGACTTTGTTAAAAGAATTACTGGCGTTGCTCCGCTATCCCAAGCTATTGAAATATAACGCTCTAATCTATTCAAATTAAAGTTATTATTCAAAGACATGCACAAAAAAACAATATCAATATTTGTCGCAACTATTTGAGATTGGTTACTTACACCAACAGCAGATCTTTGAAACGTGCTTTTACGCGGAAGCACATGATGTATAATTGCTCGCTCTGCATCAGTATCTTTATGAACCATGACGTAATCGCCGACAGCAGGATAATCAACGAGTTCATTTACTTCAAAGCTGAACTTACCTGAAATCTCTGCAAGCGTTTCACCCTTTTCAAAGGCAAGTCTATAGATTCCCTTATATTGAGCAACAACTCTAGCTAATTCTAAATTTGGAAATTGACTTGCAAGAGCAAGAAATCTCTCATTTATTCCATATTTTTCTAAATAATGCATAAAAAACCTTTATTAAAACTAAGACTCAAAAGTATGATTACAATATTTGTACCTCTAATGCAAGAGATTTTAGAGCTTTTTTAAAAATGCTCTCATGAAGCAAAATGTATTCTGTTCTATTTCAATCTCCTTAAAAACTATATTGACAAGGAAAAGCATCTACAATATCATTTAGAAATACTTAAATTTTAACAAACAGTGATAAATCAATGAAATACTACAATGAATACATAAAAATACTAAAAGAAGAACTCGTTCCTGCTATGGGTTGCACAGAACCTATTGCAATTGCATATGCCGCAGCAAAAGCTAAAGAAATTCTTGGCTATATGCCCGAAAAAATTGAAATTGAATGCAGTGGAAATATTGTAAAAAATGCGATGTGTGTAACAGTGCCAAATACAAACGGTCTCAATGGCATTGCCGCAAGTGCTATTGCCGGCATTGTTAGCGGTGATGCTTCCAAAGAGCTTCAAGTAATCAGCACGGTTAAAGAGGAAGATATATCTAAGATAATTGAACTACTTAAAATAAATTATGCTGATGTAAAGTTATTAGATAGTAATACTCAACTTCATATCCTAGTAAAAGTTTTTTCAAAAAACGAATCTGCTTTTGTTGAAATAAAACATGCTCATACAAATATTACAAAGATAACAAAAAATAATGAAGTAATCTTTCAAGATGAAGATTCTGACAGTAAATATCTTGGAGTTTATACAGATAGAAGTATCTTATCAATAGAAGAGATTTTCGATTTTGCCAATAATGCCCCAATAGAAATACTTAAAGAGATTTATGCTCCTGTTATTAAGCAAAATATGATGATTGCCGAAGAAGGACTTAAAGGAATTTATGGGGTTGGAATTGGAAAAATACTTCTGGAATCAGATCTTAATAATACGCTTTATAATAAGATTAAAGCCTATGCAAGTGCCGCATCAGAAGCAAGGATGTGTGGAAGTGATATTGCAGTAATAACAAATTCAGGCAGTGGAAACCAAGGAATTGCCTCATCGGTGCCTGTAATTGTGTACGCAAAAGAAAAATTTTTGTCAGATGAAGAACTATTAAGAGGACTTGCCGTTTCTAGCTTAATTACGATACATCAAAAAACTCCAATTGGCAGATTATCCGCTTTTTGTGGTGCTGTAAGTGCATCTTGTGCCAGTGGTGCGGCTATTACATACTTGGCAGGCGGAAACATAAACCAAATAAAAATGACTATAAACAATACCCTAGCAAATATTTCAGGTATTGTGTGCGATGGAGCAAAAGCTTCTTGTGGAGCAAAGATAGCGTCTAGCTTAGACGGTGCAATTATGGCACATCATATGGCAATGGCTAATAAAGAATATAAGTCATACACAGGAATTCTAAAAGAAGATGTTGAGGAAAATATTTCTGCAGTTGGCAGGCTTGCAAAGTATGGAATGTACGAAACTGATAAGGAAATATTAAAGATTATGCTCAATATTAAATAGAGTTCTAGTATTATGCAAAATGCTACTTTATAGATAAAATATCTGATTCAAAAAGATAATATCATTAAGCTTTGATTACTTTATTAACCTAGCCAATAAAAAAGCACAGCTAAGGTATTGTATTATTATGAAAAATTATTTTTTAAAATAATGCTTGACATTTAAGCCTTTTCTTACTACTTTCTTTTTGCGGGATGGAGCAGCACGGTAGCTCGTCGGGCTCATAACCCGAAGGTCGTAGGTTCAAATCCTGCTCCCGCAACCAAGAAGAATCAATAGGTTACGATGAAAATCGTAACCTTTTTTTGTATCCTTTTAAATCCTCCCACCACTCTTCCCACCACTTTTTGTGGCTCTTAACCAAAGACAGGGGCAAGCCCATTTTTTCATGGACGAATAAAGCCCATTTTTTGCTGATTTTTCAGAGTAATTTATTTCAGGTAAAAAGGTTAATTTTCTGGGAATCTGCCAATTTAGAAACTATGTACAGAGAATACGTACTCTCAATCTGTAGTTTTCAAAATTTCTAAAGCCGT
>CAYJEN010000057.1:0-8843 GCA_964369185.1 uncultured Desulfovibrionaceae bacterium | reverse complement strand
TATGCTTACGCAGATGTGGAAGCTTTTATGGATGCGCACAAAATCAGATTTGATGCATTTTAGGCAATGGTTTATCCTCTCTGCCCAAAAGGCAGAGAGGATAAAAGCTATTTATTTTTAAAAACCTTTTTATCAGGAGCAAAGTCATGAAACGTGAAAAATTACCAAATATTATTGATAACAATAAACAGGCTTCTACATTGGCCATTTCAACATTACCTGTTTCACCTGAAAGCGAGAGTAACTTGTTAGAAAATTTAACAAAAATTATTGCAGAAGCTAAAAGCTCAGAAAGCCCTGTTCGTGGCGAAATTCTAGCTAAGCCAACTTTATTGAAAGATGAATTAGGCAATAATTTTATTGCACATACACTTAGTATCAGAGTCACAACTTTTGACTCTCTAAAGTCCACACAAAAAATTGAAGAAGGAGAGAAGTAATGTCAGATCAGATTGCATCACTTTTTACTAAAGCAAAAGAAAATGGTTTTGCAGAGATAGTTATTGAAGATAGTGCGATAACTTCTGCACGAACAAAAGAGGAGAAATACACCTTCGATGGTGTTGCGAGTAAGAAAAATTCTTATGAATGGCCAACTCTTAGGTGTTCTTATTCTACTCAATACAACCAAAAGTCTACTAAATATAGCATTGAAGAGTTGAAATGCCTATATTTGAAAAAATGTCAAAAATCAACTCAAAAAAAATCTAATAATAAGGGAATTGAACCCAAATCATCAAGATCTTTTTCTGATATTTTCAAAAATGCTCTTGGTAAAAAAAATGTAGAAAATATTCAAAGAATCGACGATATAGATTTAGAGGAATCAATCTTTATTGCTTTTATTGAAAAAGAAGCTTTACGACAATACTCAAATAATGAAAAATTGCTATCATTTTTTAAAGTAAATTGCAAAGAATTATGTATTTCATACCGCATAAAGAATAATACTTTATTTTGGAAACTAAGGTTTGGTGACGAAGAATCAACTGGCTTTATTGCCTACATAAGCGCCTTGTTTACAATACCTTATATAGATGCTATTGCAACTTTAGCAAATATCCTCGGTGTGAATATAAATTATTTATTTCCTGTTTACTCGGTTGAAACAAGGGTTGCAGAAACAAAAATTGACGACTTCCTTATAGATAACTTGCTCACTCATTGCAGGGTAGCAAATGCTGGACATTTAGAGTTACAAAACCAGATTGAAGTCAAAGGGTATAGCAATCAAACGATTGGTGCATTTTTGCTCTATCAGCTGGATAGTTTAGATTTTGTATTACCAGCTTGTGTTGTAAGAGGAAAATTGACTATGGGGGTACACAAATCGCCTGCATATTTGTTGAATCAAGAAAAATTTGATAAAAATAAAGATGCGATCGTATTTTTTTGTCAAGATATTCGGCTAGCTATTGCACTTGATAGGTTTGTGCAAGAATCTAAATTTGTTACTGCTGCTGAAGTCGTTGTTACGGGTCACATAGGTGGTGATTTATCTGTCATTGATTGGAACTATTTCTATAGAAGAAATGTTATTTTTATTATTGCTCCTAATAAAGAAAGTTTCTCTCAAGTAGATGAATATAAAAATTATTTTGAAAAGTCACATGTGAAAAGCTTTGGGATATACCCTTATCCTGTTCTTCGCTCTAGATTGTTGAAAAAACTCAGTGAAGAAGAGCTAGACCAATGCCCTCTTATAGAAAGAGAGCTTTATGCAAACTGTATTATAATTGATGACGAAGAAAGTCCATTTCGACTTATTGGAGAAATTTCTAAAGGAGCTATTTCTTATGAAGATTTTCTTGACTGGGGAAGAGGTTTAGACCTTTTTAAAGGCAAAAAAAGTGTAAAAGATGACAAAAATATAATTTCGCCTGTATTTGATTTTTCTAGCGAAGTGCCCATACAACAAAAAAGCTTTGAAGAGCTTTCTTTTTGGGATATAATTCCCTCAATTACAATGTTGCACGCCCCAAAAGATACAGGTAAAAGTCTTTGTGCTCTATCAATAGCAGTTGGTGTAAGCATGGGATGTTCATCTTTTGGGTTTAGATTATCAAATGAGAGGGTAATCACTGCAACTTTAGATAGTGAAACTCCAGCAAATGTGTTAGGGCAACGAGCTTTACAGCTGGAAGTAAAAAATGAATGTTTTATAACTATTTCAAAAGTAAATATGCAAGATGATTTATGGGGAAGATTTGACCTGCTAAATGACGAACATCGTAACGAGTTAGAAAATCTTCTCAAAAAAGAAAAAGTAGGCTTGCTTATTCTTGATAATCTCACATCGCTTATTGAAACAGGTAGCATTTATACCCCAGAAACTGCAAGGACAATTATGACTTGGGTGGCTTCATTGAAAGAAAAAGGAATAGCTGTTGTCATAGTTCACCACACACTTGAAGAAGGCAAACCTGAAGCGAAAAACAACAAAATGCGTGGCAGTGATGAATGGCGTATACGATGCCAAACTGAAATTCAGCTTATAAACAAGCACGAAGCATTAGCAATGAAAAATCTACCTAGTGAAGTGCACGATAGTTGTAAAGAAGATGGTGCTACAATAGGGATGTTTTTCAAATCATGTAAAAGTGCTCCTGTAGTTACAGATAAAATAGTTTGGCTTCACTTAGGCTTAGGTGATAGAGATTGGAAGCGTCTTTGTGTTACTGACCGTGAAGGGGATTTATTATCTTTTCCTAGTAAGTTACGTAATGACTTAGGTGTAATTCATCATGAAGTTGACTGTGGAGTCGAAGAAATTGAACTGCAAATAGATGATCTAGACTTTTACTCAGACTTATCAGACGATGAGCAAAAAATTTTTCAACTTGCTAAGGGTAAAACAAGTTTTATGAGGAAGGATATTGACTCTTTGTTAGTTTGCAAAGACAGTAAATCTAATATATTGCTGAAATCTCTTGTTGAAAAAGAGATTATTGAACGTATAGGCGAAGGTAAGTCAACAACATATAAGTTATTACAGGGTGTTAGAGAATAGGACTATAAAAGTACTTTCGCTTATGGGCGAAAGTACTCTTATCTTTTATGTTGAAAAAAGCTAAAAGGTGATTCTCCAGCATGCTCCCATCGCAACGATTTTGCACCTTTGTTTCCCTTTTTTCTCCTTTTTACACCCAGAATAGTTCCGCAATGCTCCCAATAATAAGCGTATTTGTTCCCCTTTGGGCGTATTCTAAAAAGGTGTTTTAAAAATAATCAATAATTTCAACATAATCAACTAGTGGTTGTTTTTTTCTAATCTAAAGAAAGGACTACTTTTACATTATAAATCACCTCGCACAAACTTTGCTCAAAGACTCACACGGCTTTTATCTATTGTTCGAATAATTACAGAGCTAGTATTTACATACATATTTTTAGGCTTCTTATATATTATGAACATTATCAGACATTTTTCAACATTTTGATAATATTATGAAAATTATAACAAGGAGTAAAACAATGAATAGTTTTATTTACGCGGGTAATCCCGACAAGAACATGAAGTGGAAATTTATCCCAAATACTAATGAAGCAAAAAAACAAGCGATTCTCGATGGGTACACGGCATTTAGTGTATATGGCTATGAGTTTGAGCCTACAAAAAACAAAAAGGATAAACAACCAATGCTTTACGGCGATTTAGTGCTTGATTTTGATTGTAAAGAAAATCCTAAGCAGGCACATCAAGATGCAGTTGCTTTTTTGAAATTCTTAGAAGATGAATATCAACTCAACTTACACACACTCAAGTATTGGCTTTCAGGTGTAAAGGGGGTTCATGTTTCTATTCCTGCTGCGACGTTTTGTGAAAAAATGTATGGCGACCAAGAGTTGAATAAAATACATGAAACCATGCTTCGTGCTATACATAAAGAATATTTTCTAACATATGCTCCTGCTATTGAGGATGGTGAAATTTCGAGCTGGAGCACCCTCGATCTTAGCTTATATGCAAACAAGAGAATTCTGCGTGAAGAAAATATTTTACGGCCGCAAGGTTGTTACAAAGTTCCAGTTTCGTGCGAGGAATTTTTCAATAGCTCTTTTGAATATTTGCAGAGTTTGACCAAAAGCCAAAGAAGTATTTCAGCACCATGCATTGCTGAAGAGAATTTGCGTCTTACCGAATTGTATATCGAACAGCAAGGCATATTGCGCAGTTATTCCACACTTACTTCACAATGGAATCTTCCTTTTGAGAAGTATTTTCTTTGCGATTTTGTAAAACATTGTAAACTAAATGAAGTAAATCTTGCTGAACCACAATGGTTTATGCTAGCACGCTTGTTTCAGGGGATTGGAAATTTCGGCATAAAAGCATTTTTTGAACTAAGCCAGAATTACCCTCGTTTTGACAGAATTGAAACGTATAAAAAAATAATCCATGCACGCTCTTATCCTATCCCTACATGCACAGATATCCAAGAGAATTTCAAGTGCTCAAAAGATTGCAAGGTAAAATCACCAATAGAACTTTGGAAGAAAATTATTGAAAAAAATCAAAAATTTATTCTCAAGGAAAGTGGAGTGTACCTTACAAGTGAATTAGGTGAAATTTTTCTGTGCACTTACCTAAAAGCAATCGGTTATGTAAGAGATAAAAATAGCTATGCTTGGTCCTATCTCCTCGAAATAAAAGATTTTGAGAATACAGCAAAAAGAATAATTATCCCCTCGAAAGCCATGTACGATAGAAGTGGTTCTGCCTTTGGTGATTTGGCAGAATACGGAGTCTTTTTGAGTCACAATCCTAAAATTCGCCAAAAAGTTTTTGAATATATCACCTCAACGTGCCCAAAGGAAATGTTTCTACAAGTTAGGAAAATAGGCTGGCATGGCAATACATATGTTTTACCGCAAAAGCAATACGGTGAACAATCTGAAAATATCTATATTGATACTAAAGAACATTTTTATAATATAAGTGGCAGCTTAGAAGACTGGCAAGAGAATATAGGAAAATATTGCGTGGGAAATTCCATGCTTGAACTTTTAGTTCCCTATGCACTCACTGGACCTTTACTTTCTCTGCTTGGACTTGAAGGTGGTGGTATTCATATCTATGGCATGTCATCAACAGGAAAAAGCACATTTGCGCTTGTAGCTGGCTCTGTGTGCGGGTGTAAAAACGATAAAGGATTCATGGATTCGTGGCGTATGACTCCCGCTGCTCTTGAAGTTACTGCTTGTTTGAGTAATGATAGCTTTCTGAACCTTGATGAAATTGGGCAAGCAAGTGGCGATACCGTCAGTCAAGCGACGTATATGCTAATCAACCGAGAAGGCAAAAAACGCATGATGGCAGATTCTTCACTCCGTGAAACATATCAGTGGAATATAAATTTCCTATCTACGGGCGAGATGACAATTCCTGAGAAAATATCAGAAAACGGAAAGAGTGCAATGGTAGGGCAAGAAGTGAGGGTTATAGATCTACCGCTTGATCAAGGAACACGATCGAATAGTATTGAAAACATACATGATTTTGCAGAAACTTCTATTTTTATGCAACACCTAAAAGAATGTTCTTTGAAGTATTATGGAAGCGTATTTGATAGTTTTCTTGAAGAATTTTGCAAAGATAAAGAAAACTATGTGCAAGAAATTAGAGAAGATGTGAAAAAGTTCTGTGAAGATAATCTCTCTAGGTTCGATGCCAGTACAGATGGGCAAGTTGAACGTGTTTTGAAGAAGTTTGCACTTGTTTCTGCGGTAGGAGAGTTGTCCATCAAGCTTGGAGTACTCAAGTGGGAACAAAATTCTGTACAAAACGCAACACAAAAATGGTTTGATATTTGGCTTGAACAGAGAGGAACGGTCACAAATCTTGAAATTGATAAAGCAATAAAAAAATTGGAAGACTTCTTTCTCATGTATCAAGATTCAGCTTTTGCAGGATTGAACGAGAGCTTTGACCATCGCATACATAAAGGCTATGTATGGGGCGATGGAAATGAGATTTATTACCTTATTCTTACTCCTTATCTGAGCGAAGTTTTTGGAAATAAAAATAAAAAAGCTCTCATATATGAATTTGATAAAAGAGGATTCCTTGCTCATACTACTGAGGATTCAATTATGGAGACCAAGTCTATAAAGGGGCATAACAAAAGAGGCTTATGCTTCATACCCAAAAAATGGGCAGGCAGTTCAGTTGAACATAAAGAAAATCAAGTAGGTATGGGAAATGTATTTAGAAATAGTGAAATGTTCTAAATAGCTAATCTTCTTTTGTGCGACCTTGTGCGTTTTATGATAAAAGTTTCAGTAATTTGTTGGAATTCTTATATTTCGCACAGTCGCACACTCGCACAGAAGAAAATTTCTTTCTTTTCAATGGTTGAAATATAAAAAGAGTATTTATATATTTTCAATTTGTTGAAATATTGCGATTTTGTCTTGTGCGTTCTGTGCGCTTGTGCGAGTTCGTGATTTGTTGTGCGAAAAAATTATTATATTTGACTGATATAATATGAAAAATGAAATAAAAGGAGCAATAATTATGCTTACAAAAAACAATACTGAGAATATTTTAGACAAAGAAGATTTTTACAGCTCTTTGGAACAAAACCTCCCAGCTTTCTTTACAAGAAGAGAAAGCGTAAAACATCTAGGCGGCTTGTTCACAGCTAAGAGCTTATCCAATATAGATAGCGCTAATAACGGTGCACCCAAGCAGTTGATGGGCAAAAAGATTGTGTATGAAAAATATTCATTTATTCAATGGCTTAGAAATTACTTCAGATAGATTTATAGCTATGTGAATTTCCTATAGTAACCCAGACAAGCATTTACCTCCACGCATTCAAGCACAAACAAATAAATTAAATTCTTTATCGGAGAAACTTATGAATAATTCTAACAACATAATTACAAGCATTATACAAGTGCCAAATAGTGAAAATGCCTTTACAGCAATTGTTGAAGTTGAAATCTGCAATGAAAGCGAAAGGATAAAGGACTTTGCTATTGCAAATCCACAAAGCTATGAAACTGAAAATCCTAAACTTCTACTTGAAAAAGCAAGAGTAGAAGCTACACAAGTTGTACAAAAGAAACTACATTCATTCATGGAACATCCTGAGTTTACTTCACATACGCAACATTACAATAGCGATTACAGAAGGAAAGAAGAACAGGTGCAGTCATCAGAAGTGAAGCAATATAATCACAGCACTAAAAAGAGTATATCTGAAAATCAAATCAAACTTATCAATAAGTTAGCTGGTGAAAAACATAGAAATATAAATGAACTTTGTGTCAATAACTATGGCAAAAGCTTACATGAACTCAATTCAAAAGAAGCACACGAACTTATAGATTCACTCAAGAAAAGATAGTTAGTTTTGCAATACGAAAATAAAGCTGAGCCTGTGAAATAAAGTCTGTAAATTGAGTTTTTGAATCTCCTGTGCTACAAAAAAGCACAGGAGAATTTTATGTCTGAAAAACGAAAAACACGCAGAAGTCCGATGAGTGAAGGCAGGAAGAATATTGTCCGCCAACTCATTGAAGAGTTTGATATTAATTCAGCCAAAGATATTCAAGACGCCCTAAAAGAGTTACTTGGTGACACTCTAAAAGATATGATGGAAGCTGAGATGAGTGATCATCTTGGCTATGAAAAATCTGAGCGTTCTCAGAGCGAAGATTCAAGAAATGGATATAAATCTAAGCAAGTTATGAGCAGCTTAGGAGTTATGGAAATAGAAGTTCCACAAGATAGAAAGTCTACTTTTGAGCCTAAAGTTGTAAAAAAGCGACAAAAAGATATAAGTGACATTGACCAGAAAATCATTTCTATGTATGCAAAAGGTATGACCACAAGGCAAATATCAGATATCATAGAAGATATTTACGGCTTTGAAGTTTCTGAGGGTTTTGTTTCTGATGTAACTGATAAAATCTTACCCGAAATTGAAGCTTGGCAGAATCGTCCATTATCTTCAATATATCCAGTTATTTATATTGATGCAATTCATTATTCTGTTCGTGATAATGGTATAATTCGCAAGCTTGCTGCTTATGTTATTCTTGGGATAAATTTGGAAGGCAAAAAAGAGGTTTTATCCATTCAAGTAGGCGACAATGAAAGTGCAAAATTCTGGCTTTCAACTTTGAATGAATTGAAAAATCGAGGAGTTAGTGACATCATGATTATCTGCGCTGATGGACTAACAGGTATTAAAGAGTCGATTGCTGCAGCTTTCCCACAGGCAGAATATCAACGCTGTATTGTTCATCAAATTCGTAATACTTTACGGTATGTCGCACACAAAGATAAAAAATCTTTTGCGAGTGATATTAAGACTATTTATCAAGCTTCTAATGAAGTAAAGGCACTCGAAGCTTTAGAGAAGGTTGCCGATAAGTGGGAAGAAAAATATCCTAATAGTATGCGTAGTTGGGAGAAAAATTGGGATGCAATTTCACCTATTTTCAAGTTTTCTATCCCTGTTCGCAAAGTTATTTACACTACAAATGCTATTGAAAGCTTAAATTCTTCTTACCGTAAACTAAATGCGCAACGAAGCGTATTTCCAAGTGATAAAGCCCTTCTCAAAGCTCTTTATTTAGCAACCTTTGAAGCTACTAAAAAGTGGACAAATAGCATCAGAAATTGGGGCCAAGTGTACGGAGAACTTAGCATTATGTACGAAGAACGAATCGGAGAATAGCTACTATAAAGCAAAAACAGCCAGGATTGACTTTTAGCTTACCTTAAAGTAAAATCCTAACTGTTCTGATATTGCTTTATTTGCTTATTAGAAATTTTTATCGTAAACCATAGCACAGAGATTTATGGATTTACAGACTTTATTTCACAC
>CAYJEN010000056.1:0-8912 GCA_964369185.1 uncultured Desulfovibrionaceae bacterium | reverse complement strand
AAGGATTGGATAGGATGGATTGATAAGATAACTCACAACGATTTCCGTATTAACAGATACAGGGGTGTGGCACACTCCTGTATTTGCTGATGTGGGTATAACGAAATGTGACAGCCCTAAATTATGGGGTCGGAATTCACTACCTCATAAATATTAACAACTAAAGGAAGCGATGAAACAACGCACCCTTTGGTGTAGCTTTCATCGTTTCTTCAAAATGATTGGAGGAACTCTATGGAAGAAAAACGCAATAAAACAGTTTTAATCAAATTCACAGAGCAAGAATTAAACGCAGTTGAGCGAAATATGAAAAATATAAACGTCAAAAACCGTAGTGGATATATTAGAAAAATGTCCATTGATGGTTACCATTTAACTTTGGAAATGCCTGAACTCCCTGAAATTTCAATGCTACTAAATATCACATCAAACAATGTGAATCAGCTCACAAAAATGGCTCACAGTACAAATAACATTTACAAAGATGATGTGTTAGACGTAAATAAAAATCTGATTGAAATTAAGGAGCAATTCGGCGAAATATTAAGGCATTTATCAAAGGTAGGTGGTTAAATGGCTACCACAAGACTAATGCCCTTACACGTTGGCAAAGGGAAAACTATAAGTGCAGCACTCGGCAGAACAGTTGATTATGTAGAAAACCCAAACAAGACAAATGACGGTGAATTAATTTCATCTTATGAGTGCGACCCACAAATAGCAGAGCAACAATTCCTATTCACTAAAAGCCAATATACAAGGCTTACAGGGCGAAATCAAGGCGATAAAGATGTTATAGCTTATCACCTTAGGCAAAGCTTTAAACCTAACGAAATCGATGCAGAAACGGCAAACAAAATAGGTTATGACTTGGCAATGTCCCTCACTAAAGGCAAGCACGCTTTTATCGTTTGCACCCACGTCGACAAGGCTCATATTCATTCTCATATCGTTTTTAATTCAACGGCATTAGATGCAACAAAGAAGTTTAGAAATTTTTGGAATAGCCACAAGGTTGTAAGAACAATATCTGATAAATTATGTTTAGAGAATGGATTATCAATCATCGAAAATCCGAAACAGGCAAAGGGAAGTTACGCCACTTGGCTTGGTGAGAAACCACCTACTTTCAGCGAAAAATCAAGGCTTGCAATAGATGAAGTATTAGCGACAAAGCCTACATCATTTGATGAATTTATACAGTTAATGCAAGCCAAAGGATTTGATTTTAAATACGGAAAACATATAGCCTTTAAAGGAACAGGACAGAAAAAGTTTATCCGTTTAAAATCTCTCGGCGATGATTATACCGAAGACAAAATCAAGGCTGTCATAGTTGGCGATGCAGTTCACAATCCAAGACCTAAAGCAAAATCTACGCAAGATAAAGTTAATTTACTGATTGATATTCAGAGTAAAATTAACGCTAGTAAAGGTAAGGGATATGAAAACTGGGCGAAGATTTTCAACGTAAAACAGTCGGCTAAAAGTTTGATGTATTTGAGGGAACATAACCTCAATAACTATGATGAATTAGTATCGAAGGCAGATGAAATTTCAAACAAATTCGATGAAGTTTCAGCAAATATTAAAGCACTAGAAAGTCAGATACACGATAAGTCAGAAATGAAAAAGCACATCATCAACTACTTGAATTCTAAAGCCAAGTATAGTGAGTATAAACAGTCTGGTTACTCTAAAAAATTAGCAGAAGAATATCGAGCAGAGATTGCACTTTATAAAGCTTCACAGAAATATTTCAATGACAAAGGCTTGAAGAAACTTCCTAATATTAAATCTCTAAGTGCAGATTTAGATAATCTCTACAAAGAAAAAAATTCAGCCTATACTGATTACAAAAAGCTCAAAAAAGACTATCAAGAAAGCCAAACAGTTAAGCGAAATATTGAAACAGTTTTAGGCAATGATGAGATTAAAAAGCGGAAAGAAAAATCACAGGACGAGCGATAAACTCTCCTGTGAAACTAAGCTCCGTCAGGAGCGTTGCTTGCAGATTTATCTGCAAAATATTTAGGGTTTGGGAAACTGTCCCAACAAGCAAAATGCACAGGTAGTATATACCTGTGCATTGCTTGCTAAGGATGTAAGAAGGTTATTTATCGAGAGTGACAAGTAAATCATCAAGTTTATCACTCAGCAACTCAGAAGGGGTTTGTCTTTCTCCATTTAACATTTCTACTATATCATTGTCGTTAATAGATATAATTAATTTTCCACTTTCTCGGAGTATACCATTTATAGCTTTCTGAGCATTATTGTCAATACCCTTCCTTGATACAATTATAGCGATTTTTCTTAATGCTGTTTCATAAAGATACTTTTCTGTAGTGAAAATCTCTTTTTGACTAATTTCACCAGTATAATTTTTAAATTCAAAAATTATATATTTTGTATTGAAATACTTTTCTGCTACTTGCCAAAATTCATCAGTATTATCGTTTTTTATTTTGCAAATCAAGTCAAAACGAAATAAGTTCTCGTTTGAAGTTTCTTGCTCTTTCCATAGTGAGAGATTTTTTGAAAATAAATACTTTAATACGTCTATACACCATTTTTCATATTTTCTACTATCGCCAGTACCAGGTTCTATCTTACGAAGTTTACTCCTTAGTTTATCAGCTAAATAACACTTATCATCAGAAGTATTACTATACATAGACAATCGAACATCAGGTTTAATAGGATTTAATGTTTCTACCGAATAATCCAGTAGAGCTATCAAACGTGTCTTTAATTCTTCGTCAGTGCCACACATATACAACAAATTTTCAATGTCACATAGAATTGCACCCTTATAGTATTCAGAAACCAGTTTTCTTAGTTCATTCGACACCACAGCTCCTATTATTAAAACAGGAATATGGTTACTACTTTTTGATTCTAGAACTTTAATATGACGCTCAATACATTCAAAAAGATAACGCTGTTTGACAGTTATTGAGCGTGAAAATTTTAATTCTATAGCAAAATTCACATCATTATAATTAGCAGATATATCAAATTCATGCAATGGATCATCATCACACAACGTTGCAGTGAAACCATAATGTTTTAATATATCAACAACAACTAATTCAAATTGTATTACTTTAAATGGAATTCGCATCTTACTCCTCCAAATCTATCCAACTGTTCTTTTATCAATTGAAAATCTCCACCCAAATCCAAATTTCTAACCTCAATCCGATTTCCACCCATACTAAACTCTGCGTCTGGTGTAACGTCCTCATCAGTTTTTGCATACAGGAGCATACCACTGACATTACCAGTGTTATTTACATCCTTATTCTTCACATAAGTAAAAATTTGATAAAGGTTGTGCGAGTGAAAAGTTTGCTTATTGCCGAACTGACTTTTTGCCATACTTCTTGAATAATATTTTGCATCTATAATTAGAATTTTGCTACCGTCTTTTGTTGATAGCATAATATCGGACTTCATTTTGGGAAGTAAATCTAAATACAAGTTTCCATCCTCAATTTGCCACTCGATATGAGAGCGAGTAACATCTACTATATGAGAAAAATGCTTTTTGTAATATTCAAAAATAAACTTCTCATATAGACTTGACATTCTCTGTTCATCAAGAAATTTTTGCATCTTCATATCGCCATTTGCATCTTTTTGTAGCAGTCCTTTTATAACTAAATAGCAAATAGAAGTAAGCATTTGATAGCTTTGATTATTACGATTAAAACGAATATTCCAGTCAATAGTATATGGATTTAAAGTATCTACATCTTTGAAGTACATCATCAAGTTTTTAAGGTCTTTTTTCACATCTGTCTTGATTTTCTCTCGAAGCAATATATTAACAGTTGTCTTTATAATCTGATTAAGTTTTGTATTAACCGAAAATTCATCATAACTACATACAAGCTGTTTTCGGAGCATAGTTTGTCCTTTGATAGACTGTGCAATATCAATTTTACCTCGCAAAGTAGCAAGTGGCTCAGTAATTGGAATGTACTCTTTGCCAAGCCCTCTTTTAACTTGAAGTGCAATACCTTTAGCTAAAATTGCTGACAGCAAATCGGCTGTATTTTCAAAATCTTCACTCGCTAATTTCTCATAGCCATCATTTTTTAGAATAGAAAAAGCATAGGCAAGCATATAGTAAATATTTTGAATTCTAATTCCATTTTCGGTAATCATACTATCGCCCCTCGAAGTTTAGCTGTCCATTCCTCAACCTTGCTGTTTTCATCGAACCAATATTCTTGCAACAGTGGTATTATTTCATAATTTACAACTGTTTGAAGCCAAGCATCATCTATCACATCGTTTTCACTGCTTATAAAATAGCTGTGTCCTATTCTGAACCCACCACCTAAACTAACATCATCTTTTATTACATTATTAAGTTGTTTAATAACTTCAATTAGCTTATCAAACTTAGGATTTGAAATATTTTCTTGATAGTTTTTAAATCCATCACTATTAAATGCTGGCTCTATTTCAAAAAATGCAAAGCGACGACGAAGTGCATAATCAAGCATAGCAAGGCTTCTGTCAGCTGTGTTCATCATACCAATAATATGTACATTGGACGGAATATAAAACTGTTCATCAGCATAAAGAAGTCGCATAGAGTTACGCTCATCACGCTTATCGTGTTCGATTAACATAAACAATTCACCAAAGATTTTGGATAAATTACCACGATTTATTTCATCAATAATGAAGAAATAATCTCTTTCGTTATCGTCTTGAGCTTCTTTGCAGAATTTATAAAATGCACCATGATGAAGCTTAAATCCACTATTATCTGGACGATAACCCATTATAAAATCTTCATAAGCATAGCTTTGATGAAATTGTATCATCTCTACTCGACTTGTATCACGTTCACCCATAATTGAATACGCAAGTCTTTTAGCAGCATAAGTTTTACCCACACCTGGAGCACCTTGTAAAATGATATTTTTCTTTCTGCTTAAAAGAGTAGTCAATGTTTCATAGTTTTCTTCGCTCATATATACTTGTGATAGAAAATCTTCTTTGGTATATGTAGGGTATTCTATAGCTACATCATCAATAATAACTTCTTCACCATCTGAAAATAAATTCTCCATTTTTTCAACATATTCAGTATATTGTGTAATGTCAGTTAAAGTTTTTGCAACCGCTTGTCCAGGATGCTCCCATTCGCCTTTATGAGTCCACCGAACTTTATGAATACTTTTTTGTTCGGAACTTGTTTCGTCATAAATGTAGTCAGACTCGATTATCCCTCTACCAACAACACTAAAAAGCCCATTTTTTACATAAACAACATCTCCAACATTCATATCGTTAGCAAATTGCCAAATTGCATGTATATCGTTTTTATATGATTTTTCTTCGCCAAATATATTATAAAGTGCCTGTTTAATATCTTCTTTCGAGCTGTAGATAGATAAATCTTCTAATTCATCCCAACCAAGTGATATTATCCCTTCGTTGTAAAGTTGTTCCCACGGTAAATTTTTATACCCATAAATCCAATATCTTTTTTTAGAAATATTATCAACATTTTCTTCGTTAGTCCACCATTTTTTACGAAAAATTTGACTTGCAAGCTCATCGGTCATAACAACTTGTTTGCCTTGTTCGGTTAGCGTCCATACTCCACGTTTGCTTTTGTCAATAATTCCAGCATAACTTAGATAATTTCTTGCCCATTGCACTTCATTATCAAACTTTTTAAGATTATTCTTACCACGAGTTTCGTTCAACGTTTCTTCGTCAAGCTTTTCATTTTCAGCAATTTTATCAATAGCATCTTTAGGAGTAGCAGAGCCACCCAAGTCTTTGAGTGCTTGTATAAGAGGTGCAAACCATTTAAGAAAGTTTGCTTTTGAGATTTTTTCTGTACTTTCTTCAATCTTGTTTTCAAAGGAATATTGAGACATTTCTGGTATACTTTTGAATTCAAAAGTATCAGCATCAATTAATTGCTTAACTTCCTTCAACATAGAAACATACTCTTTTCCAGTTGGAATATGTTTGAATATAGATTTTGGCAAATGCTTTGTAACACTAGATAAACCATGCTCTTCACTTGACAACATCGTTTTAGTTCGACTATCTAAATTAAGGTATGTAAATGGTCTAATCCAAAATAATCCCATTGTTATTGTAGCTAAACCATTATTAAATACTTTGATACTATGCTCAAAAGTATTTTCAAATTTTTGAGAAAACATACCAGTGTCAGCACATAGTATAGCCTCTTTATATAAATCCCATATTTCGTTAGGTCCATTGAAGAATGAGTTTTGCAAATTCATCAATGGTATACCAGTAAAATCTGTTGGAATGTCAGCAGAAACATGAAATATATCTGCATATAACTTTGCAAGTTCAATTCTATTACTATTGGTAATTCCACGATTAAATGAAGAAAAAATTGTCAATGGATCCATTTCGTAATTTCTATCTCCCCACCAATCATCACGCTCAAAATGTAAAAATTCTAATTTATTATTTTGGGGTACAAGTGATTTTATTATTTCATAAAGCTCATTTCGTTTATCTTTATATTCTAACAATTTATCTGCCAATTCTTCGTAAAATGGTATCCAGTCAAATTTCTTTTCCATTATAATTCCTCCAATAATTTTAGTCGGCTTAGTATTTTATGAAAAGTGCCGTTCCGTACGCATTCAACTATTGTGCCCTCACACAATCTATCTTTTCTCAGAAAATAGGTATTAATTGCTATGAGTAACTCTAAATTGGCATTATTTATAGCTGATATTAAAATGTTGTTGTTTTCCTCAACATTATATTTTTTTAGTGTTTCAAAGTAATCAAAGTCCATAAAGCCACTATCATAAAACGTATTCATATAGGTATTTCCAAGACATTTAATATCTTTAAGCGGTTCTAAGTCAAAGGCTAAATTTGTGAAGTTCTCAAATCCTTTAAGTGAAGTTGTAAAACCCTCACAGATTTGTTTAATCATTTCAAACTTTGCAATATCACTAACCCAGTGTTGTGGTATACTTTTGAACCCATAATAAACACCAGCAAGTCCACCAACAATAGCACCTATGGTATCAGTATCATCACCTAAATTAACTGCTTTTAGCACGCAATCAGAATAATTATTTGTGTTAAAAAAGCACCACAAGACAGCTTCTAATGTGTGCACAACATATCCAGTCGACTGAATATCTTCTTCGGATAAAGCACTAATATTTGCATCTAAAATTCGCTTAAAATACGCAAGTTCTTCTTCATCTCTATAAAAATCATTGATGTGGTTAATAGTTTGTTTTAACGCCTTTTCTTTGCTGTAACCTTTTAATAATTCACATGTAAACTGAACATAAATAGAACAAGCGATTTTTGAACGAATATGCCTATGTGTAAGTGCCGAAATATTTTCAACTATTTCAAACTTTTGTTTGATTGGTATTGTAAATGTATAAAAAGCAAGGGGTAATATACGCATAAGCGATCCATTTCCATTGTCAAATTCACTTTCTCCACCACACTCTAAAGGCAACACACCTTGCTTGTATTCTCTAATAGCTTTTTCAGTTGCAATTCCAATATCGAATATTTCATTATATGGAGTCATATATCCATTTTCAACCCAAGCAAGAAATTTGCTACAAATATCATCATAATCAAGACCATTTGTAAGGCTGTCTACAAGACATAATGTCATAGTGCTATCATCAGACCATGTGCCTTTTGGTTGGTTGTATGTTCCATACTCTCTCATTTCTTTTACTGGATTTTGCCTAAGCTCATTTCGCGAAACAAATTCAACTGGGACACCAAGTGCATCACCAACTACTAAACCTATAATTCCACCATATATTTGCTTATTCATAAACTACTCCTTAGCTCCGCCATCAATAACCCACGCGTCTACTTCCCTTATTTTAAACTTCCACAGTTTACCGATACGATGGCAAGGTATTTTTTCAAGTTTTATCCATTTTCTAACTGTTTCAACAGTAACGCCCATGTGTTCTGCAATATCTTTTGTATTTACCCAAGGTTCAGGTTTATAAGTTTCGCTCATTTAGTAAACCTCCATTTCCTATAAATACCATTATATCATAAATTGTGAAAAATAAATAG
Organism: uncultured Desulfovibrionaceae bacterium; assembly: GCA_964369185.1. GTDB lineage: Bacteria > Desulfobacterota > Desulfovibrionia > Desulfovibrionales > Desulfovibrionaceae > CAYJAZ01. Next base: position 809 of record CAYJEN010000056.1, on the reverse strand, counting down.
TAATTTCACATAATTTAATAGAATTTGAAATGTTTTGTCGCAAGTAAATAGCACCCCTTAAAAAGAGGTGCTACAGTTAAATCTACTTATAAACTATTCTATCAAATATAAACTCTTCACATATTGAATGAGCCATATTCATAAGCCTTACCCACTCCATTTGGTCAGTGCGTTTCAGTTCTGCTGTAATACAAAAGTGTTCGATATATTTAGGCATCATTTCATCAAGTAATGCTTGTGCTTGGTCGTCTACTTCATTGAGGTGCGTAAATAGTTCATCACTAAGTAGAAGATGGTTAAATATGGGTGAATGATGTTCCTTGAGATAATCTCGGCGAAGTCTGCCATATTTGCGAAGTGGCTTCGTTTCTTTCAGTTTAATTTGAGGGTAGAAGATACCATCAATTTCTTTGTAGTTAAGATTTAATTTTTCCATAATTTTAATACTCCTTCTATCACTTTTGAATAGTCGCTGGTGGTTTGCAAGTTGTATGAATATTCATTGTATATAAATATACAGCTGAAAATTAGTGGCTACATTTTGGCTACAAAAATCTTGCGAACCATAAATATGAGGTGAATTTTAAGTTAAATATGTACTATAAATACATAAAATATCATAGTTTGGATATATGTGCACTATTAAGGGCTTGAGTGGGAGTAGTAGCCAGTGGCTTTGATATGCAATAAATATGCAAACAATATACGAAAAACACGCAAAATAGCAGATATTTTGCGTGTTTTATGCATTTTTATGAAAGTTTATGCATTATTATTTGTGTTTAAATTCCAAGTGATAACATTTTGAT
>CAYJEN010000055.1:0-8967 GCA_964369185.1 uncultured Desulfovibrionaceae bacterium | reverse complement strand
TTGAGAAGGCTTCTTTGCCATATTGTTTTACCTCATGAAGGATTAAATTATTATTCTCGAAGTGAAAAACATACTCTATTTTTCCTATTTTCGCAAGTTTAATAGGAGTGAGATTTTTTGTTAGACTGGGGGAAAGGGAAAAGCAAAAACTTTTATAAAAGTTTAGGTTTTCCCTTTCCCCCAGACCCCATATCCCTTTCCTTACAAAATTTTTAATTTCACCGCACACAATTTTAAAGAAAAATTAAAACTTTGAGTGACGGTGAGTTGAGACTAGCTTTTACTTTATAAAATCTAAAAAAAAGTCTTTATTCTAAGTCAAAAGGGAAATCTTACTCTCTTTCAAGAAAGTACGATTTCCCCCTATAGAATTCTATTCAAACTTTTTTATAAGCTTTCAATAAGACCTTTTAGTGCAAGAATAGCTTCGTTGATACCTTTAGTTCTTGTTCCACCTGCTTGAGCTTGATCAGGGCGACCGCCACCAGAGCCATCAATAAGTGGAGATATTTCTTTTACGATATCAGGTGCTGTAATTTTGCTATGTAAGTCTTTAGAAACATAGATAATCATTTGAACTTTCCCTTCAATAATACTTGAAAGACAAGCAATACCGCTAGGAAGTTTAGATTTTACATCATCCATCATTTCACGAAGAACTTTCACAGGAATATCTGAAGCATTACAGATTACTACAGGAATATTATTAATCATCACTTTAGAGTCAGTTGGATTTGTAACTTTTCCTGCTCCACCATGAAGTTTAGCTTTTTCAAGATCTTTCTTCAAGGTTTTTACTTCAGTTTGAAGAGCTTGAACTCGTGGAAGAATTTCATTTGATTTTACTTTAAGCGATTGCGCTAAAGTGCTAAGCTCGCCTCTATCGTTTTGGATAACTTGTATTGCATTCCAACCGGTTGCAGCTTCAATACGACGAATGCCTGCTGCAATTCCAGATTCAGAAAGAACAAGGAATGAACCTATTTGTCCGGTAGCCGCTAAGTGAGTACCACCACAAAGTTCAACGCTAGCTTTATCACCAACATTAACAACTCTTACAGTTGAACCATATTTTTCGCCAAACAATGCCATTGCACCGAAGTCAATTGCATCTTGTTGTGACATTTCAAGTGTTTGAATTGCGTGGTTTGCAAGAATTAATGCATTAACTTCTGCTTCAACTGCTTTAATTTCTTCAGGAGTCATTGCTGTAATATGAGTAAAGTCAAAACGCAATCTATCCGGAGTAACAAGCGAACCTTTTTGCTGAACATGTGTTCCTAAAACATTACGTAATGCTTTATGAAGCAAGTGAGTAGCTGTGTGGTTACGCCCTGTAGAAATACGAATGCTTTCAGTTACTTCAAGTTCAACTTCTTGATCTGCGTATACAGTGCCTTCGCTTACTTCAACTACATGAACAAAGCAATTTGCAAGAGGTTTTTGAGTGTCAGATACTACTAAAAGCCCCTCAGGAGCTTTAATTGTTCCTTGATCACCTACTTGTCCACCAGATTCACCATAGAAAGGAGTTTGATTTACAAGGATATAACCTTTATCACCTTTTTCAAGCTTTTCAGCAGAAACACCATCTGCATCTAAAAGAGCAACTATACGTGCGCTTGCTTGCAAACTTTCATAGCCGATAAATGAGGTTGTAAGACCATCTTCAACTAGTTGTTTAAACACGTTATTTCCTTCGGAAGCGTCCGCACCAAGTAAGCCTTTACCTTTTTGTGCATTACGTGAACGAGTTTTTTGTTCAAGCATACATTTTTCATAATCAGCAAAGTCAACAGTTACGCCACGTTTACGAGCAATATCGTCAACGATATCAATAGGGAAACCGTAAGTATCATAAAGAGTGAAAGCTACTTGCCCACTAATTACTGTTTTATTTTCAGATTTAAGTTTTTCAAATTCTTCGTCAAGCATTACAAGACCTTGACTTAATGTTTTTGCAAAACGTTCTTCTTCTTCTTTAACTACGCGTGAAATAAAAGCTTTTGATTCAATAAGTTCTGGGTAAACATCGCCCATAACATCGCAAACTTTTTCAGCTGTTTTATATAAATATGATTCGCTTACGCCCATAAGAGTTGCAAAGCGTAAAGCCCTACGGAGTAGACGACGAAGAACATAAGAACGTCCTTCATTACCCGGAAGCACGCCATCAGCAATAAGGAAAGCTGCTGAACGTGAGTGATCGGCAATAACGCGAAGAGCGGTATCAACGTCATTTGTATCAGGTGCACTAAAGCTGTATTTTACATTTGCACATTCAGCTGCATATTGGATAATATCTTGGAAGAGGTCACAATCGAAGTTTGAGCGTTTCCCTTGAGAAACCGCCGCCATACGTTCAAGCCCCATACCTGTATCAATAGAAGGTTTAGGAAGTTTTTCTCTGCCATTTGCAGTTTGATTGAACTGCATGAAAACTAAGTTCCAAATTTCTAAGTAACGGTCACAGTCGCATGAGCCAATACCGCAATTTGGACCACATTTCATATCTTCGCCTTGATCAACAAAGATTTCTGAACAAGGACCGCAAGGACCAGTATCACCCATTGCCCAGAAGTTATCTTTTGCACCAATTCTGAAAATTCTATCTTTTTCTACTCCAGCCACTTTTTCCCAAAGTGCCGCAGCTTCATCATCTTCTTCAAAAACGGTTACGTATAGAATATCTTTTGGAAGTTCAAGAACTTTTGTGATAAAGTCCCATGCAAATTTAATTGCATCTTCTTTAAAGTAGTCGCCAAACGAAAAGTTACCGAGCATTTCAAAAAATGTGTGGTGACGAGCTGTTCTGCCAACATTTTCAAGGTCATTATGTTTACCGCTTACACGCAAACATTTTTGACTTGTGGTAGCTCTTACATAATCACGCTTTTCTTCACCTTGAAATATTTTTTTGAACTGCACCATACCGGCGTTTGCAAACAATAAAGTTGCATCATCACGCGGGATTAAAGGAGAAGATTCTACAATGGTATGCCCGTGTTCTTTAAAGTATTCCAAAAATAATGTACGTATTTGCTTTGCTGTATAACTTTTCATTTTTTTTCCGAAAATTATAAATTAATCCCAACCATAATGGTTAAAATCTTGAACATCATACAAAATTTTTTATAGATGGTCAACAATTAAAATATCAACGTTTTTCTTATTTTCATTAACGTTTATTATCTATAATTTTATAATGATATTTTTTATTATTTACTATAATAACATATTTTACTACTTATTTTGCATATTTTTAAAGCTTAGTTTTTGCAAAATTTAAACACTTTTTATAAACGATAACATACTGTATTATAAGAATTTTAAATAAATAATTTTCCTTTAAAAAACACCCAGTAGAGATTATTTTTCCATGAATTTTCTTTATTTTATAAGGCAGATAGTTTTTCCTTGTAGATTTTTTCATAATATGTTATAGGTACTATATGTTTTTAGATTACTATTGCTTAAAAGAAGGAGATAAGCATGTCAGAAGAATTTAGCGGCGACTTTCTCCAATGGTTACGTGGTTTTTATTATGTTGTGCAGACTGGTTCTTTCTCCCGAGCTGGCGAGGTAATGAATAGAAAACAAAGTTCTATTACTTATCAAGTAAAAAAATTAGAAGATACCTTAGGCGTAAGTTTACTTCATCGTAAATCAAACCCTTTAAGACTTACTCCGGAAGGTTCACAGCTTTATCCAATAGCTACGAAAATTTTTTCTCTACTCCAGCAAATTCGTACTGAAATAGCTCATAACAACGAATTGCGCGGTCAAATAAGTATTATTGCCTCTTATGGAGTTGCAGCGCAGTATTTGCCTTCAAAAATCAAGGAATATCGTCAAAAATTCCCAAATATTGAAATTGACGTTCTCCCTGAAAGAGCAGCCTTTATTCAGCAATCCTATGCTGCTGAAAAAAGTAACTTCGTTATTGCACAACAAGACTTACTACCGCCTGATGCATTATTCTATCCTGTATTCTCTACTGATCTTGTACTTGTTACGCCTAAGAACTGGCAAACTCCTCCACCTTCTCCTATTACATTAGAATATATAGCATCTCAACCAATCATTGGATTAGTTAGAGAGCAACCCCTTGATTACTGTGTAATGACTGAATTACAAAAACGTCATCTCTCAATTAAGGTTGAGCAATACACAGGTTTCTTCCTTACTGTTCTTCAATATGTATCCCTAGAACTTGGGATTTCGGTTGTAGACAAAATTCAAGCTGATACCTATGGCTTTGATTTAAATACTTATTCACTCTCACATCTTTTTGCTCCTCGTATTTATGGAATCGCCTATAGACCGCATCAGTACATTCCTCCTCACGTAAGAAGTTTTATAAACTTCCTTCAAGAGGATTACCAAGAAAGTTTATAAACAATTTACAAAAAGTTTTAGAAGAGAAACAATAACTTAAATTTTTTAAGTTTTGTTTCTCTTCACTTTTTTAATATCGTTATTATTTTTATCTTGTAACTTTTTCTTTAATAGATTATTTTATTAAAATTAAATACTGATTATATGGATTATAAGGAAATTATGACTACTGATATTATAAATACGCCCGAATGGACTTTGCACTATCCCGAAGGTAACGTGCCTGAAACATTCGTGTATGAGGCTAAAGCTGTTCAATGGTACTTAGATAATGCGGCTGAAAAGTTCCCAAAAAGACAAGCTATTATTTTTCAAAACTACAAGTTGACTTATAAGGAACTTCGCCAAAAATCTGAAATCATGGCAGCTTCTTTGCGTGCGCAAGGCTTAGAGCGTGGTGAAAGAGTTGGTATAATGCTTCCAAATATTCCTCAAGCAATTATAGCAATCTGGGCTGTTCTTAAAGCTGGCGGCGTTGTGGTTATGGTAAATCCTCTTTATATGGAAAGAGAACTTGTTTATAATCTTAATGATTCTCAAACAAAATTTCTTATCACCTTAGATTTGTTTTGGTCAAAAATTGAAAATCTACGTGATAAACTACCTATACAAAAATACTTCGTAACTTCAATTCCGGATGCTTTAGCTTTTCCTCTAAACTTCTTATACCCTATAAAAGCAAAGCGTGAAAAAACTTATGTAAAAATGAACTACACTGATACTGTTCGTCCATTCAAAAGTCTTTTCAAATCCTCTGCTCAATATAATGAATACCCGCAAGACCCTGAAACAACTTTAGCTTTATTGCAATACACAGGTGGAACTACCGGTCTTTCAAAAGCGGCTATGCTTACACATCGTAACCTATCAGCTCACTTACAGCAGTTGGCGCATGTTATTAAACCGGAAGAAGATAAAGAAGTTTTATCTCTTGCAGTTATGCCATTTTTCCATATTTTCGGACTTATGGGAACAGTTTTACTCCCTGCGATGCTTGCAAGTCCTACCCTACCGATTCCACGCTACGTGCCTCGTGATATTTTAGAACTTATCAAAAAATATCGCCCTGTTCTCTTCATTGGTGCACCAAGTGTTTATATTGGTCTTATGCAGCAAAAAGATATAGAGCAATACGACTTAACTTGTATTGATCTCTGCATTGTAGGTGCGTCACCATTCCCTGTTGATTCATTACGTAGATTCACAAAATTAACTAATGCCAACATAACAGAAGGTTTTGGACTCACAGAATGTTGCCCTTGCGTAAGTGCAAATCCTGTTTATGGACTAAAAAAACCCGGCTCAGTTGGTGTTTCTTTCCCTGGAACTTACATTAAAATTGTTGACCTTGAAACTGGTACTCAAGAAATGCCTGTTCATGAAATGGGTGAAGTAGTAATCAAAGGTCCTCAAGTTATGGCGGGATACTGGGAAAAAGAAGAAGAAACAGCCCACGTTCTCAGAAATGGTTGGTTCTACACCGGTGATATTGCCTACCGTGACGAAGATGGATATATCTTTATTGTCGATAGAAAAAAAGATATGGCAATCATTGGTGGATACAATGTTTATCCTCGTGAAATCGACGAAGTTTTAATCGAGCACCCAAAAATTCAGGACGCAGTATCCCTCGCAGTACCTGATAAATCTCGTGGCGAAAAACTCAAAGCTTATATTGTTACAAAGCCGGGTGAAGAAATAACTATCCCTGAGCTTGTAGCCTTCTGTAAAGAAAAACTTGCCGGATACAAAGTTCCTAAACTCTACGAATTTCGTGAAGAGCTTCCAAAATCTCTTATAGGCAAAGTATTAAGGCGTGTTCTCCGCGAAGAAGAAGAAAAAAAATTGAATAGCTAATAGTTGATAATTTTATTTATGCCTCCGGCGACCAAAGGGGATAATCCCCGTGGAGAAAGTCTTCTTGGAAACCTTATTTCTTTCCCGACTCGTTCCTCATCGGAAAAGGAATAAGTTATCCCAAAAAATTTTCTCCTTTATCATCAAAGTAAAGAAATCTTTTTTAGCTTTTTAGTGTTTTTACTTGAAATAAAATAATAGCTTTTCTTTCAAATTAAGGATTAATCCTATAAATTAGAACTTATATCTTTTTAAATTAAACTCTATATTTCACGCGATAAAATTAAAAATTTTCTAAGGAAAGAGATAGGGTCTCTGGGAGAAAGGAAAAGCTACAACGTGGGAAAAGTTCCCTTTATAAAAGTTGTGGTTTCCCCTTTCCCCCAGTTACAATAGGACACTTTATGCCAAAATTCTTCTTAAAATCTGAAAATACACCTACAGGCGATCAACCAACAGCAATCGCAAGTATTGTTGATAATATAAAACTTGGCGTTAAAGACCAAGTTCTGCTTGGAGCTACTGGTACGGGTAAAACTTTCACTATGGCAAATGTTATTGCTCAGAGCGGAAAACCAAGCCTTATCTTAGCGCACAATAAAACTTTAGCGGCTCAGTTGTATGGAGAGTTCAAGGCTCTTTTTCCTAACAATGCGGTTGAATATTTCGTATCCTACTATGATTATTATCAACCAGAAGCTTATGTTCCGTCATCAGATACCTATATCGAAAAAGATTCTGCTATCAATGATAATATAGATAAATTGCGACACGCTGCTACACATTCACTTTTAACAAGAGATGATGTTATTATTGTTGCATCTGTATCTTGTATTTATGGTCTTGGTTCACCTGAATATTATGCTAAATTGATGATTCCTATTGAAGTTGAGCAAAAAATCAGCATGAATAAGCTTATTGGTCAAATGGTAGAAGTTCAGTATACAAGAAATGATATGGATTTTCACCGTGGAACATTCCGAGTACGTGGTGATGTGCTTGAAATTATTCCTGTATACGAACGTGAAAAAGCTTTGAGAGTAGAATTTTTCGGCGATGAAATTGAAGCAATATCAGAGATTGACCCACTTACAGGTGATATTTTAGGAAAGATGAAAAAAACTATCATCTACCCTGCTTCTCACTATGTTTCTGACCGTGACAACCTTGATAGAGCTATGCACGATATTAGAATTGAACTTCAAGAAAGACTTGCTTATCTCAAATCTGAAAATATGCTTGTTGAAGCTCAAAGGCTTGAACAAAAAACACAACTTGATTTAGAAATGATGCAAGAACTAGGTTATTGTAACGGCATTGAAAACTACTCTCGTCATCTTGATAATAGAAAAGAAGGTGAAGCTCCTTCTACTCTTCTCGACTATTTTCCAAAAGATTTTCTTATATTTATAGATGAATCTCACCAAACAATTCCGCAAATTGGAGCAATGTATAAAGGTGATAGAAGCAGAAAAGAAACCCTTGTAAAATATGGCTTTCGTCTTCCTTCTGCTCTTGATAACCGTCCTCTTATGTTTGAGGAATATCTTACACGAGTTCATCAATGCGTTTATGTTTCCGCAACTCCTGCCAAGTGGGAACTTGAAGCAAGTCAAGGAATTATAGCAGAACAAATCATCAGACCAACAGGACTTGTTGACCCTATCGTTGAAGTTCGCCCAACTAAAGGTCAAATGGAAGACTTGCTTTCTGAATGCCGTATACGTGCCGCAAAGCATGAAAGAGTTCTTATCACAACTCTAACTAAACGAATGGCAGAAGAGTTATCCATTTATTTCAAACAGATGAACGTCAATGCTAAATATTTGCACTCGGATATTGATACCCTTGAGCGTGTAGCTATCATTAAGAGTTTACGTCAAGGCGAATTTGATGTTCTTATAGGTATTAACCTTTTAAGAGAAGGTCTTGATATCCCAGAAGTTTCTCTTGTTGCAATGTTAGATGCAGATAAAGAAGGTTTCCTACGTTCTACAACTTCACTTGTTCAGACTTTCGGACGTGCCGCACGTAACTCCGAAGGGCGAGTTATCATGTATGCCGACAGAAACACAAAGTCCATGCATGCCGCTATGGAAGAAACTACAAGACGTCGTACTAAACAGATTGCTTATAATGAAGAGCATGGAATTACTCCTCAAACCATTATTAAAGCGATTGATAGCTCACTTGACAATCTTTACACACCAATTGCACCAAAAGGAAAAGGGAAATCTTCTAAAACAAAATTAGAGCAGGTGCCTATTCCAACAAATCCAAAAGAATTAGCTCATCTTATTGAAAAGCTTGAAAAAGAAATGCGCTCTTACGCTAAAGAACTTGAATTTGAAAAAGCTGCTCAAGTACGTGACCAAATTCTAAAGCTTCGAGAAAGTTTACTAGAGAGTTAAAATATTTTCGAGAGGGGGACACCACGTTTTTAAGTCAAAAACGAGTTTTCCCCCTCTCGAGCGTAGAAAGAGTTCTCTCCCCCTTCCTTAAAAAGCAATTGTTATAAATTCAAAATCTTAGAATTTATACTATTCGTAAAGAAGAGAATTAATAATTTTCTTTATAAAAGTTCAATACTTGTGTAAAAGTCTTAAAATAAAAATTTTACTCTTCTCAAAAAAAGAATAAAAAAACACGGATAATAGAAAATTATCCGTGTAAAAGAACTAAGCTTGTTTGAAGCGGCTTTTCGGTTTGATA
>CAYJEN010000054.1:0-9377 GCA_964369185.1 uncultured Desulfovibrionaceae bacterium | reverse complement strand
ATGGAGCTTTTGATTTTATAGAAAAGCCTCTTGCACTTGATGCCGTGATTAATACGGTAAGTCATGCACTAGAATTTGAAGGGCTAAAATTTGAAAATGAAGCATTGAAAAATGAACTTGCTTCACATAAAACAAATGAAACTTTAGTAGGTAATTCACCGGTAATGCAAGCTTTTAAGTCTGCACTTGCGTCTGTTGCGCCAACGTCCGTATCAGTGCTTATCACTGGTGAAAATGGCACTGGGAAAGAACTTGCTGCCCGTGCGATACATAGTGCGAGTCAAAGAGCAGATAAAGCTTTCATAGCCGTAAACTGTGCCGCAATTCCGGAAGAACTTATTGAATCAGAACTTTTTGGACATGAAAAAGGTTCGTTTACAGGCGCAGAAAATAGAGTAGGGAAGTTTGAACTTGCAGATAAAGGCACTCTATTTCTTGATGAAATCGGGGATATGAGCCTCAAAACACAGGCAAAAATATTACGAATTTTACAAGAGCAGAAATTTGAAAAGGTCGGCGGAAACAAAACAATAGAAGTAAATGTTCGTATAATCGCTGCTACTAACAAAGATTTAGAACAGGCAATGAATGAGGGTGCTTTCCGCTCAGATTTATTTTATAGATTGCGTGGTTTTCCTCTACAATTGCCGCCATTACGAGAAAGATCCACAGATATTCCACTTCTTATAACAGCACTTTCACAAGTAATGCAAAGTGAATCAGATGTGCCGCCGCCACTTTTTTCTCAAGCAAGTCTTGAAGCTCTGCAAAAAGCTCACTGGAGAGGAAATATAAGAGAACTCAAACATTTACTTGAACAAGTTGCAATTTTATATCCGCATACTCTTATAGAACCCCCAATGCTTGCCTCATTGATTTCAATTCCGCAAAACCATGAAAATTCACAGCCTTCTTCTTGTGATGATGGATTTGCTAATCGTTTTCTAAATATGGACTATAAAAGTGCAAAAACAGAATTTGAATTGTGGTACTTAGAACAAAAACTCGCAGAAGCCGGAAATAATATATCAAAGCTTTCTGAACTTGTAGGGCTTGAGCGTTCTTATCTTCATAGAAAATTAAAAGAAATAAAAAATTAATTTTCTTCAAGTTGTAAAAAAAATAAGAAAAAGAGGGAAACTCAACTTTTATGAAAGTTGAGTTTCCCTCTCTCGAAATAATTACTTTAGAGTAAAAATTATACTTTAGCTGCTGTTTTAAGATCAGCAATCATATCTGTTTTTTCCCATGTAAATTCAGGAAGTTCACGTCCGAAGTGACCATAGCATGAAGTTTTTGAGTAGATAGGACGTTTAAGATTTAATTTTTCTGTGATGTAGTAAGGGCGAAGATCGAATACATCGCGTACAGCTTGTGTAAGAACAGCATCAGAAATTTCTCCTGTACCTAAAGAAGATACAAGAACTGATACAGGGTTAGCAACACCAATACAGTAAGCAATTTGAACTTCACAACGTGGAGCAAGACCGGCTGCAACAACGTTTTTAGCAACATAACGAGCCATATAAGCAGCTGAACGGTCAACTTTAGAAGGATCTTTACCTGAGAATGCACCACCACCGTGATTACCCATTCCGCCGTAAGTATCTTGAATAATTTTACGTCCTGTTAGTCCACAGTCACCCATAGGTCCACCAACAACGAAGCGTCCTGTTGTGTTAATGAAGATTTCGCAATCTTTAGGATCGAAATAACCGGTTGGTTCTAAAACTGGAACAATAACTTCTTTAGTGATGCCTTCGATGATATCATCTTGTGAAACACTTGCAGCATGCTGTGAAGATACTACTATGTTATTGATACGAATAGGTTTTCCATCTTGATATTCAAAAGAAACTTGAGTTTTACCATCAGGGCGGAGGAAGTCTAAGATTCCATCTTTACGAACGCGTGAAAGTTGGAGAGAAAGTTGATGTGCCCAGTAGATTGGGGCAGGCATAAGAGTATCTGTTTCGTTTGAAGCAAATCCAAACATCATACCTTGATCGCCGGCGCCCTGATCTTCAGGTTTTGTGCGGTCAACACCTTGAGCGATGTCAGGTGATTGTTTATCGATAGAAGAAAGAACAGCGCAAGTTTGCCAGTCAAAACCCATATCTGAGTGGTTATAGCCAATGTTTTTGATGGTTTCGCGTACTACTTGTGGAAAATCAGCATATCCTTTAGTTGTGATTTCGCCGGCAATCATTGCCATGCCGGTGGTAACTAAAGTTTCACATGCTACACGTGAATCAGGGTCTTGAGCAAGGAGAGTGTCAAGAATAGCATCAGATATTTGATCAGCTACTTTATCCGGATGTCCTTCTGTTACTGATTCTGATGTAAAAAAGTAGTTTCCTTTGCTTGGTATCATAGTTCTTACCTCGTAATTTTTATTGTATGACTATATCAAGTTTTAGTGATATAGTTTAATTTTTATGAAGTATAGACTAAAATAAAAAAAAAGTCTAGTCTATTCTTTTTCTGGGAAAATGATAACAATATATGAAATATATGCTGTAAATTTAAGGGAGAAAATAGTGCGACCATTCTATCAAGGAAGTATTGATACATTTTGTGCGGCTTATGCGGTTTTGAATGCGGTGCAGATTACACACGGAATAAAAGCAGTGCAGGCAAGAAATTTATTTAACTTGCTCATGCTTACAATTTCTCGTGACGAAATTATTTTTACACGTATACTTACATTAAAAACAAATTACGTTGCAATGGTAGAAATATTTCTTAAAATCTGTGCAAAAGAATATCCTATTAAGGTTAGAAAACCATTTGAAAAAGAGCAATGCAGTCTTGACGGTTTTTGGACAACTCTTGAGAAAAATTTAGATCCGGATAACAAAAAAACCGCAATTTTTCAATTTGAAAAACGTATTCCATCTGCTAATAATCCAATTTTTGCTCACTGGACAACAGCATGGGAAACAGTTGATAACGATCTTCTTCTTCACGACTGTAGCCCAGAATTAAATGCAATTAATAGACTTCATAAAGATAAATTAGTGCTTGAACCCTCTGACCAAGAATATGGTGAATATATTCGTATAAATGCGCCAACACTCTTTTTAATTGAAGCAATATAGTATAATTATCTATCAAAATAAATTATACAAATTACATCTTAAACAGAATTTCGATAAAAAAATTAACGAAATGCCATTTTTCAACTATTGACGTATGAACTAAGAAAAGATATGATACGCTAGAAAAAAATGTCCAATAGAAAATTTTATATATAAAAAATTAGCTATACCAGTAAGATAGACTAAGAAATGGAGTTGAAAATGGCAAACTATACTTTGTTTGGCGCTCAATGGGGCGATGAAGGAAAAGGAAAAATCGTAGATATGCTTTCAAGCGAGATGGATTATGTAGCTCGCTATCAAGGTGGAAATAACGCCGGTCATACAGTAATTGTTGGCGATGAAAAGCACGTTCTTCACGTAATCCCTTCCGGAATTTTACATGCAGATACCAAATGCGTAATCGGTAATGGTGTTGTGCTTGACCCTGAAGTTTTTCTAAATGAAGTAAATGCACTAAACCAACGTGGTATTGATGCAAGCCCTGAAAGAATCCGTATTTCACACGGCGCTCACCTTATCATGGAATATCACCAAAAGCTTGATATTGCACGTGAAGGGCGCTCTGCTGAAAATAAAATCGGAACTACAGGACGTGGAATCGGTCCTTGTTACGAAGATAAAAAAGCTCGTATCGGTATTCGTGCCGGCGATCTTCTTGAAATGAATATCGTTCAAAGAAAAATTGAAAATGCTCTTCGTGAAAAAAATGCTCTCTTCCAAGCTCTTTATGATGTTGAACCACTTGATGCAGATAAAGTTTTCGCTGACTTAGCTAAGCTTGTTCCAAATCTTCTACCTTACCTTGATGACACTACAAGTGTTTTACTTGATGCTATCAAAGATGGTAAATCAGTACTTTTTGAAGGCGCACAAGGTGTTATGCTTGATATCGATCACGGAACATACCCTTATGTAACTTCATCAAATACAATTTCTGATAATGCTGCTGTAGGAACAGGTATTCCTAATTCTCATATTGATAAAAGACTTGCAGTTGTAAAAGCTTACTCAACTCGTGTAGGTTCAGGCCCATTCCCTACTGAACTTGATGGACCAATCGGAATGCATTTGCAAAAAGTTGGTGGTGAAGTTGGTGCAACTACAGGCAGAACCCGCCGTTGTGGTTGGCTTGATGCTGTAATCCTTAGAGAAACAGCTCGCTTCTGTGACCCTACAGATATCGCTTTAACTAAATTAGATGTTCTTACAGGTCTTGATGAAATTCAAATCTGTGTAGAATATAAATATCAAGGTAAAGTATGGAAATATGCTCCTCAAACTCCTAATGCTCTTGCTAGAGCAGTGCCTGTTTATGAAACTTGGCCGGGTTGGAAAGAAGATATTACCGCTTGCAAAACTTTTGATGAACTTCCAGAAAATGCTCAAAAATATGTTCGCAGAATCGAAGAACTTATGGAATCAAAAGTTAGCCTTGTTTCAGTAGGTCCTGAAAGAGACCAAACAATCAGAGTTTAATGTATTTATTCGAGAGAGAGGCGAACCCCTACCTTTTTCAAGGTAAGGTTTCCCTCATATCTTCAAAATTATGATTTTTTGAGGGGGAAAACCACGTTTTTTTTGATTAAAGCGAGTTTTTCCCTCAACGTGCTTTTTCTCCACTTAAAAAATTTCAACCTCAACCCCAAAAAAATTATGTCATCATTAAAAGTATCCCTTATAGGCAGACCGAATGTTGGTAAGTCAACACTATTTAACAGATTAATTAGATCTAACAGGGCAATCACTCATGATATGCCGGGTGTGACTCGTGACAGGATGGAAGGCGTAGTTCGTTCAAAAAGCGAACCACCATTTATTCTTATAGATACAGGCGGTGTAACCCTAACTGAAAACGCACAAGCGGTGGACGGCCCGGCCGGTCTTCGTGGATTTGAGAAAGATATTCTTGCTCAAGCGCAGTATTCAATTGAGGAATCTTCACTTCTTGTTTTCGTTGTTGACGGCAGAGAAGGGCTTACTCCTTTTGATGAGCATATCGCAACTTGGATTCGTAAACAAAATAAGCCTTGCCTTCTTGTTGTAAATAAAGTTGACGGAATTGAGAAAGAAGATGTCATTATGGCAGACTTCCACAAACTCGGTTTCCCTATTATGTCAGTATCCGCAGAGCACGGGCACAACATCAGAGCTTTAGAGAGCGATATTCAGGTTATTTTAGCCGGTCTTCGTGCAGATGAAGAAGTCTATGAAGATGAACTCGATAGAGATTTGAAAATTTGTTTCGTAGGTAAACCAAATGCCGGTAAATCATCACTCGTGAATGCTATGCTGAAAACTGAACGTATGATCGTTTCAGATATGGCAGGCACAACTCGTGATAGTGTTGATATCTACTTTGAACATCAAGGTAAAAAATATATCTTTGTTGATACCGCAGGTATTCGTAAACCTTCTAAGATTGTAGATTCAGTTGAGAAGTTTAGTGTAAACTCCTCAATTAAAAGTACAACAAAAGCTGACGTCAGCCTTATGGTTATTGACGCAACTGAAGGTTTAACTTCACAAGATAAAAGACTTATCGACTTGCTTGATGAAAGAAAAACACCTTTTATGGTGATAGTAAACAAGCTTGACTTAGTTCCAAAAGACAAAAGAAAAGCTGTACGTGATGCATTTAAAGAAGCTTTAATGATGTGTTCTCACGTTCCATTAATATTCACATCAGCTTTAAAGCGTGAAGGTTTACGTTCAATTCTACCTACAGCGCACCAGATATTTGAAGAATGTCATGTACGTATTGGTACTGGTATTCTTAACCGCTCACTTGAAGAAGTGCTTACAAAGCATCAGCCACCAGTTGTAAAACGTGTTCGTGGTAAATTCTTCTATATGACTCAAGCTGAAAGTGCACCGCCTACATTTGTATTTTTCGTAAACGATGCAGACAGAATTACTGTTCCTTATCGTCGTTATCTTGAAAAAGCTCTTCGCAGACTTTTCAAAATTCAGCATGCTCCAATGCGTATGAACTTCCGTTCATCTCATAAAAAGAATAAAGATAAAAAATAGACTCTTTACTGCTTAATATCGGCAAGTATTAAAAGTTAATAAAATGGACTTCCTTTAAGAATATGATTCTTGAAGGAAGTTTTTTGTATTTATCTACTTTTAAACGTTTATAAACTAGCAAAAAAAGGAAAAAATAAAGAAAAATAAAAAAAAATTGCTTAAAGGACTAGACGAGTTTGAAATCGTTATTAACTTATAGAGCGAAAAGAAAATTATCTTAAATATAGATTTAGGAGTTATTATTATGGGTAAAATTATTGGTATCGACTTAGGTACAACAAACTCTTGCGTATACATCATGGAAGGCAAAGAGCCAAAGTGCATAACCAACCCTAACGGTGGTCGCACAACTCCGTCAGTAGTTGCTATTACTGACAAAGAACGCCTTGTCGGTGACACAGCAAAACGTCAAGCTGTAACCAATCCGGAACGTACAATATTTGCAGTAAAACGTCTTATGGGACGTAGAGCAGACGCAGCAGAAGTACAACGTTGGAAAGAACATTCACCATACTCAATCGTGGCTGGACCAAATGGCGATGCATCTGTACAAGTAGATGGAAGAGATTACAGCCCACCTGAAATTTCTGCAATGATTCTTGCAAAATTAAAAGCTGACGCTGAAGCTTATCTTGGCGAAACAGTAAGCGAAGCTGTTATTACAGTTCCTGCATACTTCAACGATGCACAACGTCAAGCAACCAAAGATGCAGGACGTATTGCAGGTCTAGATGTTAAACGTATTATCAACGAACCAACTGCTGCATCACTAGCATACGGATTCGATAAAAAAGCAAATGAAAAAATCGCTGTATTCGACTTAGGTGGCGGTACATTCGATATTTCAATCCTTGAAGTAGGCGATGGTGTTGTTGAAGTTCGCGCAACCAACGGTGATACATTCCTCGGTGGTGAAGATTTCGACCAAACTATCATCAACTATCTAGCTGAAGAATTCAAAAAAACAAATGGTATTGATCTTTCACAAGACAGAATGGCTCTTCAACGTTTGAAAGAAGCTGCTGAATCTGCAAAGAAAGAACTTTCAACCAGCATGGAATCAGAAATCAACCTTCCATTTATAACAGCTGATGCATCAGGTCCTAAACACTTAATGATGAAAATCAACCGTGCTAAACTTGAAGAATTAGTTGGCGATTTAGTAAGAAGAACAATCGAACCTTGCAAAAAAGCTCTTGCTGACGCTGGTTTGAAAGCTTCTGATATTGATGAAGTTGTTCTTGTTGGTGGTATGACTCGTATGCCACTCGTACAAAAAGAAGTTGGCGATTTCTTTGGTAAAGAACCAAACCGTACTGTAAACCCTGATGAAGTTGTTTCTATGGGTGCTGCAATTCAAGGTGGTATCTTAGCCGGTGATGTTACTGATATCCTCCTCCTCGACGTTACACCTCTTTCACTCGGTATCGAAACAATGGGTGGCGTGTTCACAAAACTTATCGAACGTAACACAACTATCCCTTCTAAGAAAAGCCAAACATTTACAACAGCTTCTGAAAATCAACCTTCAGTATCAATTCACGTTCTTCAAGGTGAACGTCCAATGGCTGCTAACAACATGACTTTAGGTCGTTTCGATCTTACAGGTATTCCGGCAGCTCCACGCGGTGTTCCACAAATCGAAGTTACATTTGATATCGATGCTAACGGTATCGTAAACGTTTCTGCTAAAGATCTTGGAACTGGTAAATCACAATCAATCCAAATCACAGCATCTTCAGGTTTATCAGAAGACGAAATTCAAAAATTCGTAAAAGAAGCAGAAGCTCATGCATCAGAAGATAAAGTTAAACAACAGCTTATCGAAACTCGTAACCAAGCTGATAACCTTATCTATACCACAGAACGCTCAATGAGCGAACTTGGTGAAAAACTTGATCCGGCTCTAAAATCTGATATCGAAGCTAAAATCGTGACACTCAAAGGTCTCCTTGAAAGCGAAGACGAAGAAGCTATCAAAAAAGCGACTGAAGAACTTTCTCAAGCATCTCACAAAGTTGCTGAGCAGCTCTACAATCAATCTCAAACACAACAAGATGCTCCACAGCAAGATCAAGCTCAGCCAAAAGCTGACGACGATGTTATGGACGCAGATTACACAGAAGTTAAGTAATTAGCTTTTAGATTAAATTATTCGAGAGGGGGAAACCACGTTTTTTTATAAAAACGAGGTTTCCCCCTCTCTAGCGTAGAACGAGTTCTCTCCCCCCTTCCTTTAAAAACAATGAGGGTTTAATTAAAATTTACAACTCTATTCATATAGTTAATAAAAAAATTCCTCCTTTAAATCTGCAAGTACAAATTTAAAGGAGGAGCTTCTATTTAAAAACAAATAAGCTAAATAATATTTCTTTATTCTGAGGTAAAAGGAAATAATTTTTTTGTAAATACGTTTTCCTTTTTATGAGCTTGCGAATAAAAAGAAAAGGGGTTTGCAAAGGGAATCATTCCCTTTGCCCGTCGGAGACATGCCTTTTCCTCTTACTTACCAGTTTTGTTCAGCTGTCCAGTCGAGAATTTGAGTTGAGAGTAAACCTTGAGCTGTTTTGTCGTCTACATGATAGATTTTTTTATAGAAATCTAGGGCGAGTTCGTTAAATTTGATATCTTTGAACTTTTCTGGATAGATTGCTTTCGCCATGATAAGAAGTTCGAGGGGATATTCTAAACGTGGAGCGCAGTTCATTGGAGTCCACGGCAATGCATAAGCTTTTCTTTCTTTTACGGCTCTTACATCGGCTAACAGACTGTAATACGGAGCTGAAAAAAGTTCTTCAGCAGGATGATATCCGTTCATTGTCGGAAGTAGGATAACGTCAGGATTGAGAGCGTAAATTTGTTCAACACTTACCGGCACATTTGTTCCTATACCTGTAAATGCATTTTTCCCTTGAACTACTTGCTCTATCATGAAAGACTGCGGGGTGTCAGTGCCGTGAATGCTTCCTGCGCCGCCTTGATCACGAACTGATGGATTTAATCCAAAATAAAGAACTGACTTCTTTTCCTCTTCAGGTACTTCAAGAACTCGTTCACGTATCATATTTTCAATTGAAGAAACATAGTTCATTAAGTCTTTAGCTTGCTTAACCTCTTCTTCACCAAAGATTGAGGCAATAACTTCTGCTTCTTTATGCATGCTTGAAAGATTATATTCTTTGTCAAACTGAGGAGTATAGAGAACTACAAGAGGAATATCTAATGATTCAATGGTGTCGATTG
>CAYJEN010000053.1:0-9629 GCA_964369185.1 uncultured Desulfovibrionaceae bacterium | reverse complement strand
GATGAAATTTCATATGTGAAATCAGCACCATAACAAGGTAAGCAGTCAAGAATTGTATGCCCTATAACAAGTTCTTCTATTTTAGAAGGAAATGCTAAGATTGTTTTATTAGCTTGAAACTCTTTATCATTATATTTACAGTTATATGAAAAAGTATAAGTTTCTTCAATGCTTATAATGTCAGAAATTGTATCTATATTTCCGTTGTTATACTGTTGAAGTTCGCAATCTAAAAAGAAGTTTTTATCGTTTAAAATCATTGATCGAATATTCCTGTTGTTTTAAAGTAGTTGTATTAAAACAATTTATTAAAGTCTGTTTAGAATTAGTCACCAAATGGAAAATCATCTGGATCACTAAAGTAGAGAGAATGTGAAAGCGGGTTTGTATCAGCATTGGTACTTCTGTAACTTCTGAATTGCTTTTCTATAAATTCTTCTACTTCTTGCCATGCTTGTTTTGATTCCGGAAGAAATGGAACTAGTTGGAATACATGAAACATTCCTTCATAACGTGTAAGATTTACTGTAACACCGTCATTCACTGCTTTTTCAGCAAGAAGAACGGAATCATCTTCAAGGATTTCGTGAGTTCCTACTTGAATAAGCATAGGAGGGAAATCTTTGAAATTTGCAAAATATGGTGAAAGATATGGGTCGTCTAATGGTGTATCACCGGCATAATCAAAAACGGAAGACTTATTCTCTGCAAAAGGATTTACATCATTTCTTTCACCGAAAATAGGATCGCTTTCAAAATTTCTTTGGTGTGCATCTAAAGAGCATGACATATCAGTCCAAGGAGACATTAAAACTAATGCTTTTGGAAGTTCTTTACCCATGGCACGAAGTTTAAGAGTCATAGCAAGGGTAAGGTTTCCGCCGGCGCTATCACCAACAACTATAATATCTTTAGGGGCATAGCCTAGACTTAGAGCGTATTCCCAAGTTGCAAGGGCATCTTCTAAGGCAGCAGGAAATACATTGTCCGGAGCTACTCTATAATCCACTGACAATACGTTTACAGGGGCAAGCCTTGTATATTTCATGGCTACATCACGATATGGATCTATAAGACTTAGAATATATGCACCGCCATGAAACTGAATAATAAGTTTTTCTCTTTTTTCTTCTGTTTTGGTAAGATATTCAAGTGGAAGACCATCAAGAGAAATTTTTTCTAGATTATAACCCTCGGGAGCACTCCAGCGACTGTGTTGAAAAAGATTTTGTGCATGAAGAAAAAGTTTGTCACCTTCCATAAGATTTGTATGCATAAGAATATCCAGTGAATCACGTACAAGAGTTGAGGTTATACTTGGCTTAGTAACTGTTTTTGAAGAACTACAGCCTGTAGTAGCTAAAATTAAAGGTGTTAGTAGTGAAAATAAAAGAAAATTTTTGCCTATCATACTGAGCCTCCAAAAAAATTAAAGTGTTTATCAAGAATATATTTCTATATTAATTCTTTTCCCTTTTCCTTAATAAGAAGTGCCAAAATTTGTTCAGATGTAAAATTATGCTTTTTCTTGAGAATACTTACTGCGCCATGCTCAATGAACTCATCAGGAAGAGCAACTCTATCAATAGAGAGTTTTTGAATCTGCTTTGTATCAGAATAGTATTCTATAATTGCAGAACCAAATCCACCGACAAGAGTATTTTCCTCAACAATAATGATATGTTCATATTTTTGAGCGATTTCATCAAGCTGGGTTATAGGAAGTGGTTTTACCCATCTAGCATTGAAAACAGGAGCAATAGTTTGAGTTTGCATATAAAAATCAGATGATGCTTGCATAGAAATATCTACTCCCGTACCGATTGCAATTATACAGGATTTTCCATCTTCTAAAATTTTATCTTGAATTTCAGGATAAATAAATTCTCCCTTGCCTTCTTCAAGAACTTTATAATCATGCAGTTTAGGAAGAGCATAAGGAACTTTCCCTCTTGGATACCTTAAAGCAATAGGAGCATTTATAGCAAGTGCAGTAGCCAAGCAATCCGCAACCTCAGTCGGGTTTGACGGAACAAGTATTCTCATATTTGGAATAGTTCGTAAAAAGCTGAGGTCGAACACACCATGATGAGTAGGGCCATCTTCGCCAACTAAACCGGCTCTGTCGATACAGAATACTACATGCAGATTTTGTAAACATACGTC
Source organism: uncultured Desulfovibrionaceae bacterium (assembly GCA_964369185.1). Lineage (GTDB taxonomy): Bacteria > Desulfobacterota > Desulfovibrionia > Desulfovibrionales > Desulfovibrionaceae > CAYJAZ01. Next base: position 7,463 of record CAYJEN010000053.1, on the reverse strand, counting down.
ATGTATTATTTGATCATAAGCGCGTTGTAAGAAAGTTGAATACATTGCAATAACAGGCTTATAGCCCTCACTTGCTAAACCGGCAGCAAAGGTTACAGCGTGCTGTTCACAAATGCCAACATCAATACAACGTTCAGGATAAGTGCAAGAAAAGTCTGAAAGTCCGGTGCCTTGAAGCATTGCTGCGGTAATAGCAACAACTTTTTCATCTTTAGCGGCCAGTTCAGCAAGTGCCTTTGAAAGAGCATCTGTAGCTGAAGAGGTTGGAATATCGGATTTAGATTTATGTACTACACCTGTAATAGGGTCAAATGGTGAAACCCCGTGAAAAGTACATGGTTTAGTTTCGGCAGGAGTATACCCCTTTCCTTTTTTAGTTTTTAGATGTAACAATATAGGTTGATTGAGTTTTTGTGCTGAAATTGCCGTTTTTAGATGCTGGATAATCTGATCGGTATTATGCCCATCAACAGGGCCTATATAGTTAAAGTCAAAAGCTTCAAATAGCGAACCGGGTGTAAAAAACACTTTAAAAGACTGCTCACCCTTTTTAAAAAAGTTGAGAAGTTTTCTGCCGAATGATAAATGATTATAGCAAAAATCTCGGATAGCTTTCTTTATTCTAAGTACCCAATTTTTAGAAAGATTGGAAGATACAAATTCTGAAAATGCTCCAACATTAGGAGAAATAGACATATTATTATCGTTCAAGATAACAATAAGTTGTTTTCCAAGTTCACCGGCTTGGTTCAAAGCCTCAAAAGCCATGCCGCCGGTTAGAGAACCATCGCCTATAACAGCAATTACATGATTATCTTTATCCATTAAATCGCGGGCATAGGCTTTACCTAATGCCGCAGAAATAGAGGTGGAAGCATGCCCCGCTATAAAATGATCATAAGGGCTTTCGCTTGGTTTTGTGAAACCTGAAATGCCTTCGTATGTGCGTAAGGTGTGAAAAGAATCTCGTCTATCGGTAAGGATTTTCCACGCATAGGCTTGATGTCCCACATCCCAGATAATTTTATCTTCACTTGGATTGAATACAGATAGAAGTGCAATTGTCAGCTCTACAGTGCCAAGAGATGGGGCTAGATGTCCGCCGTTTTTAGCAACTGTTTGAATGATTTTTTCTCGTACTTCTGTAGCAAGTATTTTTTTGTCAGCTGATGATAAATTTTTAATACCGTGGGGGAAGGCGCAATCTTCCAGTAGTGTGGGCATAACGAAACCTATTTTGTCCTTTTCGCAAGAGATTGTGTGAGTTGTAATAATAAGTTTATAGCTTGTGAATCATGATTTGTAAAGCTTTGCCAAGTTAAAAGTATTTCTTTTGTTTTTTCAATATTTTTTATGGCTTCTTCTCGAGCTTTTTCAAGACCTAATAATGTTACCCATGTGGTTTTATCTGCAAGTTGGTCAGATCCTTGAGGTTTACCCATTTCTTTAGTATCACCCACTACGTCAAGGATATCGTCTGTTATTTGGAATGCAAGCCCAAAATGAGTTCCAAACGCCTTACATTCATCATAAAATTTTGTGTCAGTATTATAGATAAGAGGTGATATACAACAAGAAGCAAGTAATAAATCGCCTGTTTTGCGTGCATTCATTTGAATAAGATTTTCAAGATTATCTTTTTGAATTGCTTGAGTTGAGTTTTTTTCCATTGCCATATCAAGTACTTGACCGGCTATCATACCTTTTGAGCCGGCACACATACTAAGAAGTCTTAATCCCATAAGAACGTTTTCAGCAGGAAAATTAGCTTTGGTAAAGACTGTAAAAGCATCGGTGAGAAGTGCATCGCCTGTAAGAATGGCTGTAGCTTCATCAAAAGCTTTGTGACAAGTAGGCTTTCCACGGCGTAGATCATCATTATCCATAGCCGGTAAGTCGTCATGAATAAGTGAATAGGTATGAATCATCTCAAGCGCAGCAGCGCAAGGCATGATGTCATCTTGATTATATGTTTTAGAAGTATATTGAGCGGATAATTCTGCAAATAAAAGGCAGAGCATTGGTCGAATACGTTTACCGCCGGCAAGCAGAGTATAATTTAAAGATTGAATAAAAGAAGTATTATCTATCAAAGAGTACTGTAAGGGATAGATATTTTTGAGGTATTCCTCAATTGACGAAACTAAATCTTCTTTATAGTTTTCACTATTCTTCATAATTTCTTTCCTTTATTATAATCTTTTTTATATGATTTATTCGCTTACCTTGAAATCTTTCAATTCATTATCTTGTAAAATTTTAATTTCATGTTGTGCGTTTTCTATAAGAATTTGAGACGCTTTAGCATGTTCAATTCCTTCTTTATAGAGTGTTAAACTTTCTTGTAAAGGAACATTTCCTTTTTCAAGAGCTTCGATAATTTCTTGAAGACGTTCAACTCTTTCTTCAAAAGATTTTTCTTCTTTTTTCTTTGCTGGCATTGTGCTTAGTCCTATTTTTTTTGAAGTGGGGAAGCATACTCATTTTAAAAAGCAGGATTCCCCAATTATAAATTATTTTTCACTTGCAAGTTTTGGAAGAAGTGGAAAAGCATCAATAGCTATTCCTTGAAGCGCAAGACCAAAATGTAGATGAGGGCCTGTAACACGCCCTGTTGCACCGATTTTTCCTATTGTTTGACCGGCTTTTACAATGTCACCCTCTTTCACGTTACGAGCAGAAAGATGTGCGTAAGATGATATTACACCTTGCCCGTGGTCAATATAGATAACTTGACCGGAGTAGTGGAAATCGTCAGAAACAATAACTTTTCCATCAGCAAAAGCGTAGGTAGCAACGCCTGTTGCTCCACGGAAATCAACGCCACGGTGAACAGACTGAAGTTTTCCGTTGTACACACGTTGAACGCCGTATTCAGAAGTTACAATTCCTTTTGCAGGGCGAGTATAATCGCCTGTAAGTTCGTTTTTCATGGTGTAGGTAGAGAAAGCTTTTGAACTTTTTGCTCTATCTTTTTTTATTTTAGCATCTAGTTCAGCAGGGTGCTGAATAAATTGAGGTTCTACTGTAAGAGTGCTTTTACGCCAGTTTACTTTGCTTGGTTTAATAACTTTTGTTACGGTTTCATTACCGAAATGAAGTTTTAGAATTTGATCTTTAGTTACATCGTAAGGCATTGGAATAAGTATAGATGCAGATTGGAACTCACCTTCATCTTTGAGGAATAACTTTCTGTTCATGTCAAGCCATGAAAAAGATACATGCTTATATTCTTTTGGAATGTTAGGGATAATGATTTCTATTGCTGAACCTTGATTTGCAGTTTCAGGTGCAATAACTTCAGGAGAGGCAAAAGCAAAAGATGCTGAAATTACAAGCATAAATGCAAGTACTATTGATGAGAGAAAGCATTTTTTCATGAGTTAGAATCCTTATTGATTTGTTGAACTTTTTGAGCTTCAAGAATAGTTTTACCATCTTTGAATTCAAGAATAATTTGTGTATTATTTTCTATAGTTTGTGATGAGCGAATGAGTTCTTCATTTCCTTGCTCGTTTTTTTTATGAACAAGAGCGTAACCTTTTTCAAGTGGCATATATGGATTGTGTGCCGATAAAAGAGATTTTGCATTCTCAAGTTGAGATTTTTTTTCGTAGAGATTTCTTTCGGCTAAGGGAAGAAATTTTTGTAATTGGTATTGAAAAGCTCTTTCTTTCTCTTTTATAAATCGAGCACTTGCATGAAGTCTTTGAAGTTTAATCGAAAGATTTTCAGCTTGCATTGAAAGTCTTTTTTCAGGTGAAAGAAGATTTAAATTTCGTAGCGCAATTTGTAATTGATTTGACTTATTACTGATTTGCGCATCTATAAGCTCATTGAGATTTTCTTCAATTTCATCAATATATTGCACATAAATCTGTTTTTCTTTCCAAAGATGACTCACAACATGCGAAGGAGTTGCGGCTGATTTATCTGCAACAAAATCAGAAATGCTTACATCTACTTGGTGACCAATTCCTGTAATTACAGGGATTTCCGATTCAAAAATAGAGCGTGCAACCTCTTCCTCATTGAAAGCCCAAAGGTCTTCAAGTGAACCACCGCCACGGATTAAAACAATAACTTCCGCCCAGTTATCATCGTGCACTTTCTTGAAAGCTTTGGTAATTGTCATCACCGCTTCCGAGCCTTGAACAGCTATAGGATAGATACGGATTGAGGAAGAAAGCCCGTATTGTTTTGAAATTCTGCAAAAGTCATGAATAACAGCACCTTGCGGAGATGTAAGAACAGCAACTCTTTTTGGATTTTTTGGAAGCTCTTTTTTATGTTCCTGATTAAACCAACCAAGAGCATAGAGTTTTTTCTTCAATGCTTCAAATGCCTTATGAAGATTCCCTTTTCCGATTTCTTCAGCTCTGTCAACGATAAATTGATACGCTCCGCGAGGAGGATAGACATTTAAAGAGCCGGCAAAAAGCATTTCCATACCTTGTTGCAAATTGTGAGCAAGCGATGGAATAGGTTCATCAAAGACCTCACCCGTGATAGGATCAAAGGTGAGATCTTTCTGTTGATTTTTATACCAAACACATGGCAAGAGAGCATTTTCATCTTTCAAAGAAAAATAAATATGTCCTGAACCTGCACGGCTAAGATTTGTCACTTCACCTTTTACCCAGACATAAGGGAAAGAGTTTTCAAGTGTTCTTTTAATAACCTGCGTGAGTTCTGATACCGAGTGAATGCGTGGGGAAGACATTATTTCCAGCAATCCATAACGCTATCGTAATAAGCAGCGAAATTAGATGTGAAAGTATCTGCTTCTAGTGATTGTTTTTCGTTTGTTTTACGGTTTTTCACTTCAATAGCATTTTTTGCAAGATTTTTTGAACCAATAATGATTTGAACTGGAATACCCATTAAATCAGCATCTTTAAACTTGATGCCGGCACGTTCTTTTCTTTCATCGTAAAGAACTTCGTAACCTTGAGCTGTAAGATGTGCGTAAACTTCTTCAGCTTTTGCATTTACTTCTTCATTTTCGATATCAAGATTTAAGAGGGCAATTTGGAAAGGTGCAAGAGGTGGAGGGAATACAATTCCGCCCTCGTCGTTATTCTGTTCGATACAAGCCGCTACAACACGAGATACACCGATTCCGTAACAGCCCATAATCATAAGATTTTCTTTGCCGTTTTCATCGATGAATTTAGCATTCATTTTTTCGCTGTATTTTGTGCCGAGTTTAAAGATATGTCCAACTTCAATACCTTTTTCTAAACGGATTGGTGCTCCACATTTAGGGCAAGGGTCGTTTTCTTCGATAAGGCGTAAATCAGAGTATTTTACGATTGAACAATCTCTTGAAAGGTCAACATTTTGATAGTGAGTATCCGCTTTATTTGCGCCCACAACATAGCCTGTTGCAGTCATAAGTTCATTATCGGCATATACTGGAATTGAAAGTCCAACAGGGCCGGCAAAGCCAACTTTAGCCTTGGTTGCTTCTTCAACTTCAGCAGGGAATGCCATACGGATTTCTTGCGCGTCAAGCATATTTTTCACTTTGATGATGTTCATTTCTCTGTCACCGCGAACGAGCACAGCAACAGGTTTTTCATCAGCAACAATAATTAATGTCTTGATAGTTTTTGAAGCTTCAACTTTCATAAGTGCACAAATTTCTTCAATTGTGTGCGCATTTGGAGTATCAACTTCTTCAAAAGCCGAGCAAGTATCTTTAGTTTGTTCGCCGCTAAATACTACTTGTGAACGCTCGGTATTTGATGCCCATTGGCAAGCCGGGTGCGCGGTACATGATGCGATAGTATCTTCACCGGTTTGCGCAAGCACCATAAATTCATGAGAGAATGAACCACCGATTGAACCGGAATCCGCTTCAACCATACGATAATTCAAAGCCATATTTGTAAAGATTGCATTATAAGCTGAACGCATTTTTCCGTAAGAAGTATCAGCGCCGGCATCATCTTTATCGAATGAGTATGCATCTTTCATTAAAAATTCACGTCCACGCATTAGACCAAAACGTGGGCGAATTTCATCTCTAAATTTTGTTTGAATCTGATAGAGGTTCACCGGAAGTTGTTTATATGAGCGGATTTCATGTCTGATAAGGTCGGTGATAACTTCTTCGTGAGTAGGTCCTAAACAGAAATCTCTATCGTGTCTATCTTTGAAACGGAGAAGTTCTTTTCCGTAATACTGCCAACGTTCAGATTCTATCCATAAATCAGCAGGTTGCACTGTTGGAAGAAAAACTTCAAGTGCATCTTCATTATTCATTTCTTTACGAACTATTTGAGCCGCTTTATTAAGGGTGCGAAGACCAAGCGGTAACCAAGAATAAATTCCTGATGTAAGCTTACGAATCATACCCGCACGCAATAAAAGTTTATGACTGATTACTTCCGCATCATTCGGAGCTTCTTTCAATGTTGGAACATAGTATTTACTAAAACGCATGACCTTTCCCTCTATTTCTTGTATTCTTTTATAATATTATCCACTTCTTTTACGAAAACATCAAGCAATTCACTTTCTGGTAAGCTGTGGATAATTTTACCTTTTTTAAATATCAAGCCTTTGTTTTTACCGCCGGCAATCCCGATATCCGCTTCTTTAGCTTCTCCCGGGCCATTCACTACACATCCCATAACCGCAATTTTTAAAGGTATGGGACAATTTCTATACAATTTTTCTACTTTTTCTGCAAGTCCAATCAAATCCACTTCCGTACGACCGCAAGTCGGGCATGAAATAATCTGCGCACCCTTTTCTCTCAGCTCCAAAGCCTTCAAAATTTCATACGCAACTTTAACTTCTTCCACAGGGTCAGCCGTGAGTGAAACCCTCATAGTATCCCCAATCCCTTGCGCAAGAAGACTTCCAAGACCAACAGCAGAATAAACAGTACCTCTAAATTTAGTTCCCGCTTCCGTAACACCAATATGTAAAGGGTGATTTGTCTGCGTGCTGATTTGAGTATATGCCTTAATAGTTTCAACAACTGAACTTGACTTTAATGAGATTTTTATATTTTCAAAATTTCTTTTTTCAAGCAATCTCACATGATATAAAGCACTCTCAACCAAAGCCTCAGGGCAAGGATGACCATATTTCTCAAGAATAGACTTCTCAATCGAACCGCTATTCACCCCAACTCTAATAACTGCATTATGAGCTTTGGCGCAATCAGCTACCGTATCAATATGTTTATCATCACCAATATTTCCAGGATTAATTCTTAATCCCGAAAAACCAGCTTCAAGCGCCTTAATCGCAAGTCTATAATCAAAATGGATATCCGCTATCAAAGGAACAGGAGAAAAATCATTTATCTCCTTTAAAGCTTTTGCCGCCCTATCATCAGGGACAGCAAGCCTTACAATCTCGCAACCTTCATCAGCAAGCTCTTGTATCTGTTTACAGCTCGCTTCAACATCATGAGTCTTCGTATTAAGCATACTCTGAACCCT
>CAYJEN010000052.1:0-10191 GCA_964369185.1 uncultured Desulfovibrionaceae bacterium | reverse complement strand
AAAGAAATAAGGTTTCCAAAGGAAATTATTTCCTTTGGTCGCCGAAGGCATCTCTTCTTTTCTTTTCTACTCAACCACAATTGTCTGACTAAGGCTGTTAGCTTGTAGTTTTGTATCATACATAGAGCTTGCATAAACGGCAGGCAGAACGAAAGTTCCTTTATTTATGGCGCGCACTCTGTATGAGTAGACATTATCTGTGGTATCTAGTGATGTAAAGAAGAGTGCCCTATCTTCACGCATATTTTTTGAATCGAGAAGATATGATACTTGCATAAGTTCTGTATCTTCAAGCACTAACTCGAATGCGCCTGAAAGCAAGTCTTGAATAACAATATTTTGAAGATTTTTACCGTGAGCTTTTGCTTTAATTTGAACGGTAAGAACGTCGCCAATATTGATTTTAGTTATCGGTTGCCCTTCTTTGTCTATGAGGGTTTTTGTAACTTCAAGACCTTGTGCAACTTTTTTGCTTGGTGGATTTACATCATAACCGCTTGTGAGTAATTGATAGTAAATAGTAGAACCATTGCCTGCATGGATTGAGAATTTTTCACATAATGGTGATGAAATTCCAACTGTAGAAGAACCAAGATTCAATATTTTACCTTGATTATTCGGGTTTGAATCTGAACATGAAATAAGATTTTGATTTATTTCTTGCTCATTCCCCATGCCTATCTGCCATAAAGCAACAAGAGCTTGTGAGGCTGAGAATGTGGAATGCCCAGAATTGAATGATGTGAGAATTTGTGAAGTGAAATTCTCGTGTTGAGCAGAGCTTAGCATTTCTGGGAATGATTCAATTAATATGCGTGTATACAATGATTGAGCAGCAAGAGCATCAAAGAAGCTTGAGCTTTGGAATGTTTTGAAATCAAGTTTGTTTTGATCAATTATTTCATGTGCGCCGTCAATAAGGAGCATTTTATATACGCTTGCAATAAAGGTTGCTGTGATATCTTTTTTCCAGTTCATCATATCGTTTGCTGATGAACTATCAAGGTTTGTTTGTAGATTTTCAATAAGCTGAGTAGTTACTGAACCGCCACGAGTAAGAACCCATATTGCATAAGCAGAAGTTCTTGCTTGTTCAAGAGTTAAAGGTTTACGGCTTGCGATATTTCTTATTGCATCAAAAACCATATCTTCAATGTCACGAGGAGGCATGAGCCCAGATTTACGCATTGAAAGGAAGAAGTCGCCTGCATAGATGGTAAGAACATCATCTGTTTTTGAAGAATCTTTCCAAAGTGAAACGCCTGAACCATAATAGGTAGATGAACGAATAGCATAGATTGCTTCATTTATGATTTTTCTTGCATCTTCTTCAGCTTTTTTAGGATCTTTTTTATTGCCGAAAAGGATTTCAGTTTCACCATTTAGAACAACATACGGCATCGCTCTGCTTATTAATTGTTCTGTGCAATCGTAAGGATAGTTTTCTAAGAAGCCAACAATTGCTTGAACAAAAGGTACTGGAGTATAAGAGGCTGAAAGTTCATGTACTACTTCATAAGGGAACAATTCACGACCTTGACGTATATCTATTTCTTGGCGTGTTGTACCTACATCTATAGTTGTTATATAAGGTGTGCTTGGTCGTACTGAAAGGGTGCTTTGACGAGTATATTCTTCGTCAGCATTTTTCAATATGAAGTTTACTGAAGCTTCACCAAGAACAGGTTGAACCACAAAGGTGAGAGGAATAACTTTTTCTTCGTTAGCTTTTAATGTGATTGTTTTTGCTGTGCTTGATGTGAGTTTTAATCCGCTTGAAAGTTGATATTCAATATCGAAAGTTTTTTCTTTGTCAGTAGTGTTTGCAATGGCAACAGATGTTTCAAGAATATCTTTAGGGCTTGCCATTACAGGAATTTGAGGCGTAATAACAAGGTCACTTCTTACATAAGAATTTTTATGAACTGAACCAAAAGAATTTTCATTTACTGCAACTGCCATAATTCTTACATTACCATTATAATATGTAGGAATTGTAAACTCAACCTCTTTACCGCTAGAATCTACATCTATAATGCCAGACCAATAAACTAAAGGCGGTTCAGCTTTTCTTTTGAATGGATTTGTGTATCTTGCACTGTTACGAGCCATATCACCACCAAAGGCGGAGGCTTCCATTTTCATCATCATTCCATTTGCAAGATCCATTTCAGGCATCATCAAGTTTGAAAGCTGAGAGGTTGTTACTTCTAAAGCTTTGTCTTCTAAGAAATAACGTATAGGTGATGGAGTTGAATAGTCGGTAAGAGCCAGTATACCTTCATCAACTGCAAAAAGAATAGCTTTTGATGGCTGATTTGAAGTTAATTTTACTTTTACAGTATCACCTGATTTATACATTTCATTTGCTTCAAGAGCTAAAGATATCTTTCTTTTTGAGATGTTTACAAGGATTGGTTCAACGCTATAGCTGAGCGGTTCCATATAATAATCTTTAGATTCCATATCTTTTAGATAAGAAACAGATACATAAGCTCTGCCCTCGTAATCTGATGGAATTTCAATTGACTGTAGGCTTTGCCCTGCTTTTCCTTTAAACCATGTGTGGGATAGAATATTATCTGCTTCAAGAGTGATGAGTCCAAAACCATCATACGGAAGTGAAAGAGATACTTTAAGACTATCACCTGAATTATAATTTTCTGTAGGTAGTGCAATCTTTAAAGTTGATGGAATTGTTTGAGGGTCAACTCTAAGTTCATTCCCAATGATATTAAAAGGTACTCGTGAAAGTGGAAGACTTTTCTTTGTATCGTTAGATGCATAGATGGTAAGGATATATTCGCCTACTTTATCGGTTGGAATATTCCAAAGAATCACACCACTTTTGTTTTCAACTTTTTCACTGCTTACTTCTTCTTGAACAAGGGTATCTTGATAAGAAAATTCTTGAATGTTGTTACTTACAAGATTTCTTACATAGTTTCTTTTGCTTAATACAAAAGTATAACTTGTATTATTTACTTGTTTAAGGTCTGAATCAAGAGTGATAAAAGCTAGTTTCCCTTTTCTGTCTTGTGGGATATAGTTTAAATCAAGTATTTCGCCTGTTGTTTTGTAGCCAACAACTTTATCCGCTGTAGAGAAAAGAGCTTTTGCATTTGTGCTTACAGCTCTTCCGCCATTTGGTTCAAAACCTTCTATATAGAAAGTGGCATCGTAAGTTCCTGCACTTTTAATGTAGGAATTAATATTGATTTTTGAGCTTGCTTTACCTTCATCATTTGTAATCATTTGCGGTAGGTCTATAGAATTGTATTGATATTCAAATGAGTATGGATCACTAAAAACATAGTCCTCATATCCATTAAAGGAAAGTTGGGCACGAGTGATTGTTAAATCTGCTTCAACTTTTCTGTTTTGCGCTCCGCCACCATAAAGATTTTCTAGGGCAACATTGAGTTCAATCTCAGAATTTTTATCTAGTACGTACCAACCTCTGGTTTTTTTAGGAGTGATTTCAGCTTCTACCACAAGATTTTCAGGTTTAAATTCTTCAACTCTTACTACGCTTGAACCTATATATTCGTTATTGCTCATTATTTCTAAACGATATCTTCCAGTAGGAGATGATTCGTTTGATTTCCATGAGAATGTATGCATTCCAAAATCTTTTTCTGAAAGGTTATAGTTTTCTTCAAAAACCTTAATACCTTCGGAATCAAAAAGAATTGCTTGAAGCGGAAGTGATGGAGGAAGAGAGTTATCAGCATTTCTTATCATTGCGCTAAAGTTTAGCATATCGCCTGGGCGGAAGATGCCTCTTTCAGCAAAAACATAAGCTTGAAGACCTTCATTTGATGAAAGTCTGCCTTGCACTGAAAAACGACTGGTTTCTATATTTTTGGCAAGATTATCCATTGATATAAAAGTAACGTCATTTTTATCTTTGTTTGATGCAACTAAAACAACAGGTCTTTTATCTCTTTTGAAGTTATCAATATTGCCAAGAGTCGCTAATCCATCGTTATTTGAAACGCCCTTTACTAAAGGAAGACCGTTTGCTCCTAGAATTTCAACTTCAATATTAGAAAGTGGTGCGCCTTTACTCATTGAATAAGTAAATACTTCACGCTGACCTTTTGCATCTTCTTTTACGATTAATCCAATATCAGTAACAACAAGCATTTTTTCATCGGAAGAAACTTCTTTATCTCCCTGCATACCGATAAGACTTAATTTGATGATGCCGCTTGTGTCTCCATTTTTATTATCTTCGAGGAGTGGAGTTATATCAAAATCAATTATTTTTGAATCAGCACTGGCAGTACCATCAACTTTTATAGTTCCGCTTACAATTTCACTTATGCTTTCATAAGAAGAACTGCTTGAGTTGCCGTAGTTATTATAGTCATCATAATAGTCGTATTCATTGTATTCACGTGCGCCATTGCTTGCTAGATTGAAGAAGTCTTCTGTGAGAACAGAAAGATATGGTATACGGATTTTCTGCGCTTCCCACTTTACTTCTGTAATTTGGTTTGTTTGGATTTCTAGCTTGCGAGAACCTTCAAGGTTTAAGATGTTACCTGGCTGTAAAAATGAAACTTTAGGAGTGTAAGAATCTGCATAAAGTACTTTTGAATATGGATAATTAAAAGGATAACCTGCTGTAGATTTCAAGTCATTATCTATATGGATAGCTATATATGTTTCAGGCTCAGCATAGACTTTAAAGCTATGGGTATTTGATGCTCTTTGAGAAGGTGTAATCAGTTCAAATTCATACTTAGGACCTAAATCAAGAGAGTTTGCTTGAGACCAATCAAAAGGAATACGAGATTCTTCTGTAATTTTTTTAGGTAGAGAATAGAAGCTAATTCTCTTTTTTAAATCATCTGTTGAAACTTGAAGAGAAGTATCAAGAGTAACCAAATAATATTGTTTTAAATTTTTATCGTATTCTGTTGTAATCGTATAATTTTCAGGATAAAATAATTCTTGTTTACCTTTTAGTTCAAGAGTTGCACTTAGATTAGTATTTGCAAATTTTATTTCGCCGTATTCATTGTAATAAGTCTTCATGCCATTTACAACGATTTCAGCAATTGTTTTTGTTTCAGAAAGTTCTACAATAGGAACAGTCACATTTACATAGCTATTATTACGAGACCATGTAAAGCTTGGTTTAGCAAGTTGTAATCCTGACTGTTTATCTTTTGCGGAAACAGAAATATTTTTTTCTAATGCTTTTGTGTCTTTAATTGGATAAAGAAAGTTTATTGCATAACTTAATGCATGCTTATTGTTTTTTGATGGATCAATCCATACTTTATAAGACTCTATTTCGCCTGCTTGCGGTAGAGTTGTAAAGGTTATAGAGCGACCTGATATTTCAGCTGATTTAGGGAAAATATCTAAAGGAAGCTCGATTTTTACTTTTGTACTTGGCTCCCATCTATCTTTTGAGTCAGGAGTAAATCTAATAGAGCTTGTCCCGCTCCATTCCCAGTATCCCTTTTTATGAGGATTCATTTTAATAGTATCAAGAGTTTTTCCAACTTCACCAACAGAAGGGTTACATATGGAATACCAATTGTTTCCATAGAGTTCTTCACACTTTTGCTGATTTGGGTTTAAGTAAATCGTAAGTGATTGAGCATAGTTTTGAGGAGCGTTATAACTTGTTTCGAGATAAGGCTTGTTTGTGTTTGCGAATAAAGTCTGAGCTGTTAGCATAAAGATAATGCAAAGCAGAAGACTGGGAGTAAGAATTTTTTTCATGATCAACCTCTCGGTAGTGTATATTTAAAGAATACCTTGTCAGAGTATGCTTCCAAACCAAAAGAGCAAAATCTCTTAATTTAGAAAAAACACCCTAGAATATACAACCTTAACTTTTTTTTATCAATATGTCAAAAAGCACATCGATAAATTTAAATGTGTATAAAATCTGCAATAGAAATAAATTTACTTTTTTTGGGTATTGTTGTATCATTAAAAATACATTAAACTTTATGAGGAAACTAACTATGAATACATGGAAAGGCGTTATTGTGGCTGGTGGTGTAGGTTCAAGATTCGCGCCGATTACAAATGCGGTGAATAAACAACTTTTACCGATTCATGATAAACCATTAATTTATTATCCTCTTTCTATATTGATGCTTGCAGGTCTGCGTGAGATTGCAATTGTTACTAGCCCGCGTGATTTACCTGCATTTCAAGCTCTATTAGGCGATGGAAATCAGTTCGGCTGTACATTCAACTACTTTGTACAAGAAGAGCCGAAGGGAATCGCTCATGCTTTAGCATGCACAAGAGATTTTATCGAAGGTTCAAATGTAAGTCTCTTACTTGGAGATAATATTTTCTTCGGTCAAGGAATGAACAGAATTCTTAGTTCAGCTATGCAAAGGCACGGTTGGGCAACTGTATTTGGTTATCATGTAGCTCACCCTGAACGTTTTGGTGTTGTAGATTTCGATAGTAATAGACGAGTGATATCATTAGAAGAAAAACCATTGCAAGCAAAAACAAATTATGCTGTAACAGGTATGTATTTCTATGATAGCAACGTTCTGGAATATATTGATTCTCTTCAACCTTCTGAGCGTGGGGAGTATGAAATAACGGACTTAAATAGACTCTATCTTGAAAAAAATAGATTAATGGTAGAAATCTTGGGTCGCGGAACAGCGTGGTTTGATATCAGTGATGCAAAATCATTTATCGAAGCAAATACATTTGTGCGCTCAGTTGAAACAAGACAAGGGCTGAAAGTGGCTTGTCTTGAAGAAATTGCTTATCATAATGAATATATTGATGCCAGACAATTAAAAAAATTAGCTGATAAATGCAAAGAAAGTTCATATAGTGATTATCTATATAGTCTTATAAGCTAGAGAGTATTGTCAAAATAGCTTTTTCGATTGATTTTATGTTAGATTTCAGTTGCTTTTTTCAGTTGTTTATACCTTATTAGCTTCTTTTAAAGCACTTTTATCTTTCTTAAGATAAAGCGAAAATTCATATTTTGACGATACTTTAGGGTAAACTTCTACTTTAGAAATACCTTATTAATATAAATTATTTTTGAGAGAATATTTAATGTTTGTTAAAAAGCTGCTTTTTATATGTTTTTTAAATTTACTTTTACTTCTAAATTTTTCTGCCTATGCAAAAGAAGTAAAAGCTGAAACAACGAGCGATAATTTACAAGAAGTAGCGCCTGATAAAGTAGATAGTTCGCCTCAAGAAGAAGTAGCACAGAAAACTTTAGAAAAACTACTTACAAACGCTGAAGAAGTAGTAGCTAAAGAAAAAAGCTCTTCGCAAGCACTAGATCTTCTCTTAGATACAACATTAGAAGAAATAAAAAAAACCGAAAGGGAAGTTTTTAATTTTCAAAAAATGCTTCCTGATAAACTCAATAAGATTAAAGATAAACGTATCGAGTATTCAAAACTTTTTGATACCTATAAAGCCGCTTTACAGCTAAGCAAAAATAGACCTGTAGAGCTTTCAATTATAGAAACAAATACAACAAATACTTATAAGGATTTACAAAAATTCTTGCTGCCGCAACACGAGCTTCTTAAAACAGTAGAAGTTCACTATAGAGCAATTGAAGACTTTACTAATAATATCACATCAATTGAATCTATAAGTATTACAAGTAAACGCCGTGAGCTAGAGGGTATTCAAGACACTCTTAAGAATCAGATACTACTTTTTTCAAAGGCTGTAGAAAATCTACAAACTCTCAATACTCAGTACGTAACTTTTCTTGAACAGCTTGAAAAAGATAAACTTACTCTTTGGTGGCAGTATTACTTTACTCCGTCAACAAGTATTTTTCATGCTGAGTCGTGGCATACTTTTATAAGTGAACCTGTAGTCTATCAACTTATAGAAGAAGCTATAAAGCTAAGACTTAAGCTTGATATTCCGCAGACTCTAAATGGTTGGATTACACTGCTTGCGAAAGTTGTTAGTTTATCACTTTTTATGGCGGTAATTCTTTTGGTGGTAAAGTCTTTTGTCTTTTCAGCGGATAAGGAGTTACAGCGTGGCTTTAATCGTCTTGTTAAGCGAAGTTGGATTTTTACGATTATAGGTTTGAGCTTGTTTCTTGCATCGTTCAGTTCTTTAACTGTTTCCTATAAGCTTACTTTATTACTGGGAACTCTCATCTTTGCTTTTAGTCAGTATGAATTTCTTTGGCACTTACAGTATTTCTTTGATGAAAATCCGCCAAAACATAATCCATTCATATTTTTCTTGCCTTTAATTATATTAGGTCTTTTTATACTTTATCTTGATGTTCAAGGTGTGTTACTTATTATTGTTTGGAGTATTCTTCTTGTTGCTACTATTTTTGCAACTACTAGAAAGAGCAAGGTGTTAAGATATAATAATATTACAAAATATATTCCATACTTTGGTATTTATATTGTGCTGCTAACTGTAATGCTGCTTTTAACTTTTATGGGTTGGGGGCGACTTTCAATACTACTTACAACAAGTTATGCAGTTATAGTTTTGGCAGTGCAAGGAACAATTGCTATTTTGAATTTTGCGAATAAAATTCAAAAATATTTTCCACAAGATGGTTATAAGGCAATTCTTTATGCGGTTGCTCTTGCGATTGGAGTTCCGCTAGCGTTTCTATTATTCTTTATATCTTTTATTGTATGGCTTTGGGCGTATCCGGGAAGCAATTATATTACGCAAAATATTCTTATGATGAATTTGCATGTTGGTAAATATAGTTTTAGCTTTGCTCAGGTAGTGTCTGTTCTATCAGTAATTTATATAACTCGCTCACTTGTGCTTGTAGGGCGTTCATTTTTAGCTCAATTGAAAATGCACGAGATAAAAATAAAACCTGCACTTATAGGACCTTTACAGCTTACATATACTTATGCTTTATGGGCAATTTGTGGGCTTTATATATTAAATGCAATTGGTTTTGACTTGTCAAACCTTGCAGTTATTGCGGGTGGATTATCGGTAGGAATAGGTTTTGGCTTGCAAAATATTATCCAAAACTTTACAAGTGGACTTGTAATTATATTTGGTCAAGTTATTCGTGAGGGCGATTTGGTTGAGGTTGCTTCTTATACAGGTATAGTAAAAAAAGTTCATATTCGCTCAACTGTGCTTGAAACTTTTGATAATGCGACTATCTTCATTCCTAACTCTCAATTCCTAACAGATACTTTCACAAATTGGACTCATAATGGTTCACGAGTTCGACGTGAAATTATTCTGGGGGTTGCCTATGGAACTGATATGGATTTAGCAATTAATCTTTTGTATGATATTGCAGAAAAAAATACTAGTGTCCTCAAGTATCCGAAACCTATTGTGCTCTTTACAGATTTTGGTAATTCTACTTTGAATTTAGTTTTTAGGGTTTGGATTGCTAACGTTTCTGATTCATTGTTGATACTCTCTGATTTACGTTTAGAAATAGATAAGGTATATAAGAAAAATTCAATTAATATAGCATTTCCTCAAATGGATATACATATAAAAACACAAGAAACACAACTACTAACTCCTATAAAAAGTGAGCAAATCAGTGCAACAAGTGATAATAAACAAACAACCGTTTAACTACTATGAAGAATTAGTATCAAAGCTATCTACAGGCAAAGTGCTTGTAGTTGGTGATTTGATGCTTGATACATATTTAATTGGCGATTCAAGCCGTATTTCTCCTGAAGCTCCTGTGCCTGTTGTAAAAATTGAAGAAACAAAACAAGTGCTTGGCGGTGCAGGTAACGTTGCACGTTCTATTGTTGCACTTGGCGGAAAGGTTTCAATATTTGGAACGGTTGGAGAAGATAAAGCCGCGCAGGAGATGAAAGATATTTTTGATGAGCATAATATTCAATCCTATCTTTGCGCTATCCCTAATAGACCAACAACTATAAAAACAAGAGTTTTGGCGCGTGGGCAACAAATGCTCAGAATGGATATGGAAACAAGCGATTCTTTGTCAAAAGATGAAAGCAAAAAAGTTTGTGATTTACTTTCAAGTGTTCTAAATGATTTTGAAGTGGTTATAGTTTCAGATTATGCAAAGGGTGTAGTTACTCAAGAAGTAGTAGATTTTCTTTTAAATTATAAAAATAAAGAGGGTAAAAAGCTTAAAGTTTTTGCAGACCCAAAACCGGATAATAAACATCTTTATAAAAATACATTCTTGCTGACTCCAAA
>CAYJEN010000051.1:0-10225 GCA_964369185.1 uncultured Desulfovibrionaceae bacterium | reverse complement strand
GAATGTATGGTTGCATACTGCGTGTTGTATCCATAACCCAAACTATATCAAAAAGTAAGCCTTCGTTAGATTGCTTTACTTCTTCTTCTGTTGCTATTGCTGAGCTAATATATTCAGTATTTTCGCGAATATCAGTAGTTTCTCTTTCTTTTTCAGCATTTGCTGTTACAGCGGCTAGAAGAAGTTTACGCCCTTCGTAATTTTCCATTTGAATGCTTTCGTGTTCTAAAATAGGGAGTAAATAAAATTGCTTTGAAATATCTACAGCTAATTTTGGTTCAACAGAAATAACCGGAAAATCTTTAGGAAGTGGAGTAGTAGCGGCATTATCTATTTCTGAATAGATTTTTTCTACAGATGCTTTACGCTGATCCGGCGTATCTTGAAGGAGAGT
The DNA here is from genome assembly GCA_964369185.1 of uncultured Desulfovibrionaceae bacterium. Lineage (GTDB taxonomy): Bacteria > Desulfobacterota > Desulfovibrionia > Desulfovibrionales > Desulfovibrionaceae > CAYJAZ01. The sequence continues at coordinate 9,831 of CAYJEN010000051.1, read as the reverse complement.
ATCAAGTTCGTGACTATCTTCAAACATAAGCACAGGTTTACGTCCTTCCGGGTGACTATATGCTAGGCACATGGTTTGCTTCCACTCAAAAACATCGGAAGCTTTAATCCAGCCGGCAATAGTACCTTTTTCATCAATACCCACTTCATACCAACCTGTACCTGTTTCACGAGATTCACCACCCGGTCTTGTATATACAAAATAAGGTTTGAATACAGGTAGTTGACCTTCAGTAATGGTTGTACCTGTTTCATCGGCATACAAAACTGCGTGTGGTCTGGTAAGGATTCTTAAAGGTAGCGGCGAACCTTCTGCGATTGATATTGGTGTTCTATCTTGCGCGTAAGAAAGCTCAGTCAAGCATAAAAAACTTGCTGAGCAAATCAAGAAGCAGGATAAAACAGACTTAAATTTATTCATAACAACCCCGATAAAAAAAGTTAAATGTTATGCCTACAAGTAAAGCTGAATTATGCAAAACTATGTATAGAGTGTTCAATAACAAAAAAAAGCTATCATAAATTTCTTTTGCTTGTCAAGAAAGTATTAGAAATTGTATAAAAGCTTTTTTTGTATTTATTAGGTTGTTTTATATGGATAATTTGTTTCTTTTGAAAGTTTTTTTATATGTTTAAAATATATTGCATAGAAGCAATTTAGAAACAGATTCTATTCAACATACTTTTTAGTGAGCGTAAAAACTGAAAGCATTTTTACAAGATTGCGCATGCTATTAATTTCTTTTTCACCCCATTTTCTTGCAACTGTGCAATCATCAAGCCCAAATACTAACCTTGGGTACTGTGTGCCCTTAGCTTGGACAAATAGGAATGACTTTATACCTTGATCTTTAACCAGTCCATACAGATCCTTACACTCTTCTAAAGTGATATTATTACTATAGACTACATCGTTTTTACAAAGCGCATTGAAGAATTCACCAAGTGATTCACGAGGGAAGCTCTGTAGATTATTTTTTTGAGGTGATATACCTTCGTTAGTCCACTCATAAGTGACTCCATAAGTTTTACCGGAATCAGGAGTTTCAAAGATATAAGAGCGATCAACATTTAGATGTTTTCCGATATAGTGTATTGCTTTGTTTATGGCTGATTTTGTATCTTCTGATTGCTGTAGAATTTCATAAACAGCCATTTCAAAGTCTGCATCAAGGTAGTTATTTCTAAGTCTATCAGCGTTTTCAAGAGCGGTAAGTTGCTGCATTGAGCCATGCTTTAATTCTTCAGTATAAAATGTAAAACAGTCTTTACCTCTAGATTTTGATTGATAAAGCGCTTTATCAGCCGCTATATACAAATCTTCAAAGTTAGATGCATCTTGTGAGAAAATTGAGATGCCAATACTACCGGAAATTTTATATTTTGTGTTTCCATCTATATAGCTTTTTTTAAGAGTTTTTCCTATTAGCTTTGCTTTTTCACTAATGATATTAATGTTAGAAGTGTTTTTTAGGAAGATAACAAACTCATCTCCGCCTATTCTACCTATGATGTCTGCACCCCTAAAATGACTTTGCAACTCTTTGGCGATTTCTGCAAGAACTAAATCACCAAAATGATGCCCAAAATTATCGTTAATGCTTTTAAAGTTATCTATATCAAAGATAAAGAGTGTGTGTGATAAATCAGGTTGAAGTTGGAGAATATTGCGAATATAATTTTCTGTTGCACTCTTGTTCAAACAGCTTGTAAGCTGATCGGTTTGAGATAATATTTCAAGATGCTTTTGATTGTGAATACTATATGTTTTACCTATTGAAAACAATGGTTTATCATTAGAATCGTATATAGTTTTGTAAACAATTTTGAAATATTGCACGCTTCCATCCGGAAGAATAAAGCGCACTTCAACTGGCTTGTTAGCGCCTTTTTCCATGGCGTCGCTGAAGCTGAGGAAAGTTTCAACGTCGTCATCATAAACCATTCCTGCTTCAACAATTGCAGAAGGAAAAGGAACTTTATCTGCTGAAAGTTGAAGAATTTCTCGTCCTTTACCAAAGAACTGAATATGCTTTGTAGTATTGTTGTAAGCCCAGAACCATTCAGCTGAAAGTTCGGCTATATTTTGGAAGAGTGTTCTGTTTGAAATTTCGTTAAAGAAGTAGTCTTCAGCGGATTCAGTTCTATTATCACCGGCAAGTTGTGGACGCAAGTCTCTTGTGAACCCTGCTATGAGCTGATCGCCTTCCTCAGCTTTCATATCAAGCCTGTGGAGTGTTATTTCAGCCGGAATTTCTTCACCGTTTATTTTACAATGCAACCAATTAAATCTCACAAAACCATGATTTCTTGCTTCATTAATGTAGTAGAGCGCTGCTTCACTTGATAGGCGACCGTCTGGCTGCCTTTCCGGTGAGAGTAGGAAAAATTTTAGTAGATAATCGCTTTTTTGTTCTAAATCAAAAAGTTCAACAGCATGCTGATTACACATGATATTTTCTCTTTTATGATTCCATAAATTCATTGCAAGCGGCATAGCATCGAGTATTTCGCTCATTTCTTCCGGAGTTGGATTGTAGTTTATAACCGATTGCACACCATCTGATGCTATCTCAAGTTTTTCAATTTTTTCATTTGTTTTGTAGGTAAGAAGAAACTCGTTTACAGGCATAGGACGATAGAAATAGTAACCTTGACCATAGGAACAGCCAAAATCCTGTAACCTTTCTTTTTGTTCTTTTGTTTCAATACCTTCTGCTACACAAGTTGAAGTTCCTAATTCTTTGATTAAGCGAATAATATTTCTTACAAGTGTTCTGTTTTGTGAACTGATTGCGATATTGTCAATAAGCCCTTTATCAACTTTAACTTCACTAAATTCATTTGTTGTAAGCATAAGAAGATTTGAGTGTTTTGCGCCAAAGTCATCGAGTGATATTTCAAATCCTGCTTCTTTAAGATTTTTTAGTTTTTTATTAAAGAAGTCGATATCCATTTTATCAATACTTTCAGTAATTTCTATTTTAATATATTCGTGGGGAATATCGTATTTTGCACATGTTTTAATTATTTCGTCAATAAAATCGTAGGCAATAAAAGTAACACGAGAAAAGTTTACAGCAATCTTTAATGGACGATTTTCTTCGATAAGATTTTTTTGCACTTTACACACTTCTTCAAGTACGAAAAAGTCAAGATGTCTTATAGTTCCTTCATTCTCATAAATAGGAATAAACCTATCGGGCGGAACAAGTTTTCCGCTATTATTATGTTTTCTTATAAGAGCTTCAGCGCCGGCAATTTCACCTGTATTTAGGTTTACTTTTGGCTGTAAGTAGATTGAGAAACAGCCGGAACGAATTTCATCTAAAATAATTTCAACTGAATTTGCACGCGATTGAACTTTAGCACCGAGTTTTGCTTTATAGAAGTTTTGTTTTTCAGCGTACATAATTTCACCGGCTTGATTAAGTCCTTGATGAATATCAATTTTCTTATCTTGCCATGTACCACCTACAGCAAAAGAAAATTCAGTGGTCTCACTTTCTTTCTTTCGTAAAACGGCAATAATATCTTCAAATTCTTCTTGACTAATATTTGGACAAAGAGCAATAAATTCATCACCTGAAAGTCTGAAAAGTTCACCGCGTAGATGCTCTTTTAGAATAATGGCTACTTGCTTTAAAATAGCGTCGCCGCGTTGTTCACCATAAAGCTCATTAATCTTTTTTAAACCGTTTACTGTTGCGTGAATGAAGCCTAGAGAAGTGAGTTTACGAGGTTCTAATTGCTCTAAATAAACAACATATTTATTTCTATTGTCTAGACCTGTGAGTAAATCGGTATATGATAAGTGCTCTAGTTGTTTGAAAAGCTTGCGTTTTTTCATATCATCAGCAATAAAAATAGCAACGGAATGAAGAAGGCTTAAGTCTTTTGTCATTCTTTTTGGATTATCTACACCAATGAAAGATGTCAAAATGCCTTGCTCAAAAATAGGTACTAAAAGGGCTGATGTTGTATCGGTATCCACTAAAATTCTATAGAGGTCAGAGTTATGGTCAAGCTCTGTTTCGGGATTATAAATGGCAATTTTCCCATCATTTATAAAGCGTTCAAGTAGCTGGCTTTCTCCATCGAGTTTAAGGATTGGATCTGAGTGCATGGTTGCAAATTGAGGCTTTAAACTCCATTCATATGTGTTTATAGATATGTTTTTATCATTATCTACTTCAAAAATATAGGCTCTGTCTGCTTGATAAAATTCACCTACAATTGAGAGTAAGTTGCTGATTGCTTGTTCAACCTCAACATCTTCAATTAGAGTTTGTATACATCTTATAAGGGTTTCTTCAAAAGAAAGTTTACGTGTAAATTCTTCAAACTCTTTTCTTTGTTTTGATGAATCGAAGCCAAAGGCAATTTTACATGGTTTTCCATCTACTTCTACATAGGTATCAACAAAGGAGTAATCAATATTATTTACCTCGTTTTTCATTTCACGAGTTGCTCTTTTTTGAACCTGTATAGTGTTGTTATTACAAATTGTGCATGGTGTGGACTTGTTATGTAGGATTTTATAACAAGTGTATTTTGTGTAATCGTCATTTTCATCAAGCTGAGCTAGCACTCTTGCAGTTTCGTTCATATAAAGAATTTTACAAGATTCTATTTCTAGAATATAACAAACAAAATCTTGGGTATCCATTGCTAATTTTGCAAGATCTTCATGTTTCATAATTACAGTCCTTCTTGGAAGGTAGAGTTGGATAATTCTAGCTTGCGTTAATTTACTTTGTTTAAAATAAAATGCGATTTGAAAACTATATTTAGTATTATATTTATAACTAGAACGCTTATTCAAGAGAAATTTTCAAAATCAATTTTCTTACTTATTTTGTCAGTAAAGTTATTTTTTATTTGTTTTACGCATGTTTTTATACGTTTTTTCAATAAAGCTTAACTTCTTTATACGTTAAAAGTATAAAAGCTATCAATTTAGAAGGTCAAACAAATATAATTTTACTGATTATAGATTATTTGAAAATAACCTTTTTTTAGTTTCTTGTCAAGAAAAGAGAATTATTTCTGGCTTTTGTTATAAAAATCAAACTATAAAAAAAGTCTAGATAATTTAGCAGGATATAGTTTTATTAAAAGTATTTTGCTTTAATTATAATAAAGGTGAATGTATAAAATATACAAAATTTATGCTAAAATTACCATGAATAGGGTAGTATTTTTACTACTTACTACTAAAAAAGAAAAATTATAAGAAAGTACTAAATATCTTTTATACTAAGTAGTTTAATTTTTCTTTGTAATGTACGAAGATTTAAATCAAGTAATTTCGCGCAATTTCCTCTATGTCCGCTACAAAGGGTAAGGGCGCGAGATATTAGCTCTTTTTCAAAAGCATTCATAGTTTCTTGATAGGTTAGATTCGTTGGAAATGCGAAGTTGAGTCCCTCATTGATAGAAATATTTAATCCATCTAGGGCAACATCACCCAACACAATTAACCTTGACAGAAAGTTATGCAGTTCACGAACGTTACCCGGCCATGAATATTGCTGTATTGCAAGTCTTGCTTTTATAGAGAGTGGTGTTGTATATCCTTTTCTTTTTAGGTAAGCACTTACTAAAAGAGGCACATCTTCCATTCTTTCACGCAGTGGGGGAAGATGAATTGTAAGCACATTAAGACGGTAGAAAAAGTCGGAGCGCATATTTTTTTCTTTTACCATTTCAGCTAAATCGCGGTTGGTGGCAGAAATCAAACGGAAGTTTGAATTTTTAGATTTATTACTTCCCAATGGTGTATAAGATTTGTTTTCAAGAGTGCGCAAAAGTTTTGCTTGCAGACCAAGCGGAAGTTCACCAACCTCATCAAGAAAAAGAGTGCCATTATCAGCAGCGGCAATAAAACCTTGATTGTTGCTATATGCGCTTGAGAATGCGCCTTTAGTATGACCAAAAAATTCACTTTCTAGTAGTTGATCCGGAATAGCACTACAGTTTACCGGAATATAAGCACCGCTTAAACCGCTAAATTCGTGAATTGTTTGAGCGACTAAATCTTTGCCGCAACCGGTTTCGCCTAAGATAATAACGTTCATATCATTTTCAGCAGCTTTCATAATAAGTTCATAGACTTGTAGCATTTTTTCGCTTTTGCCTATAATCTTTCCAAGACCTTCTACATGGTTCATTGAAGCTTTTAATTTACGGTTTTCATCTTCAAGCTCAAGTTCTAAAAACTTTTGCTCGCTTATATCCATAACAAGGCCTTCAAAGTAGAGGATATCGCCATTTTCGCTATAGACTCCGGCGCCCATATCCCAAACCCATTTACTTATACCACTTGGTAAATCCAGTCGATATTTGACTTCGTATTTTTTATTTTGAGAAACTTTATCATAACAACGAATATGAGAATTTTGTGCATCAATAGGGTGCATAAGTCTTTCGAGTGAGTTCCAATCTTTTTCCAATAACTCAGAGGGTGTGATGCCTAAAATGTCCTTAGAACCGTCACTTACATATTCTAAAACAGTTTCATAATTGTAAGGATTTTCATCATTTGAAGGGTAAAACTTACAGCGGTAGATCATTCCGGGGATGGCGGAAAAAATGGTTGGTTCACCATTTAAAAAATGAAATTTAGCTTCAGGACTCACGTAGACACCTCTTTTAGAAATAATCGTCGATGATGATAGCAAATTGCAATAAATAAAGCAAGTCTAAATGAGAGAGGATTATTAAAATAGAATTATTTTCAAAAATAAATGTAAAAAAAAGCATTAAAAGAGATTTTTGGAATACTTTGTGCAATAAATATTTAACCTAAAGAATCAATTTCTTATTTGAAAAAAAATTAAATAAGAGATAAACTGACAAAAAAAGGATGGATTTATGGCGCAATACGGACTTTTACTTTTTGCTATTTTTGTTGAAATTGTTGCAACAACTTGCTTAAAACTTACTGAAAGCTTTACATTAGTTTTACCTACTATAGGTGTTTTGTTTGGGTATGGTCTTTCATTTTATCTTGTAAGTATTGTTGTTAAAACCATTCCGGTTGGCGTTGCGTATGCTATTTGGTCAGGACTTGGAATTGTTGGAACTTCTGTTGCATCTTATTTTCTTTATTCACAAGCGTTAAGCATGGGTGCTATAGCCGGCATTACACTTATTATTATAGGTGTTATTGTTATGCAGTTTGCTAACCCTGCTTCACACTAAAAATGCTAACTGTCTAAATTATCAGTTTTATTTTATAAAGAATAAATTATGCATTTTATAGTTAGAGCTTTGTAAAGACGACATTTTTGTCGTCTTTGTTTTTTGTGAAAAATAGTTTTTTTGAAGATAAGGCTTGATATAGAGGTTGTTTATTAGATTTTTATAAAATTATATTAGAAATAATCAAAATAATCACTTTTTGTATGACATTTTTGTCGTTGCTTCTAATTGATTGAAAATAAAGGATAATTATTGATTTAGGTAAATTATAGACGTAATATTTGTCATGATAATATTTTTTTATAGTTGATTAAAAATTTCTAAAATCATTTAACTAGTTGATTTTATATGTTATTTAGTTATACGGCATAGTTTGTGAATTTTTAGATGAAATTCATGATTTTAGGAGTTAGTATTATGTCACAAGAAAACATGCCGGACAGTGCAAAACTGTTGGCAGAACAGGGGAACGACTTAAGTGTCGAAAAAAGTATTGTTATACCAACAATCATAATTCTTTTAATGATTGCTTTACCGGCTATCTTTTTCACTGAAAAAACTGCAGAAGTACTAACTGCTTTGTTCAATCCTTTAAATAGAGCTTTCGGTAGCTCTTTTTTATGGATTATCACAATCTTTACACTCTATTTAGTTTATATTGCGCTTAGTAAATATGGTAACATTAAATTTGGTGAAAAAGATGAAAAACCTGATTATAAGCTCTTTGAGTGGAGCGCGATGATTTTTACATCTGGTGTTGCAGGTGCGGTTTTATTCTGGGCGATTGTAGAACCTTCATGGTATGTTCTTACTCCACCTAGACTTGTAGAACCTAAATCAGCTGCTGCTTATGAATGGAGTATTGCTTTACTTCTTCTTAACTGGGGTCCTACAGCTTGGTGTTCATATTTCGTGTGTGCTCTTCCTATTGCGTACATGTTCCACATCAAACGTAAACCTTTACTCCGTGTTAGTACTGCAACTGAAATTGTTATAGGTTCACAAAAAGATAAATTTCTTGGTCGTGTACTTGATTCATTGTTTATTCTTGGAATTATGTTCTGTACTGCGGTTGCGATGTGTATTTCATTGCCAACAGTTGAGGCTGCATTGGTAAGGGTTTTCCCATCGTTAGAGCCCTCACTTGCATTACAAGGTCAAATTCTTTTAGCAACTGCTCTTATTTCAATCACTTCTGTTTATCTTGGACTTGATAAAGGTATTAAAGTTGTATCATCATTCAACATTAAAGTTGCTATTGCTATTGTTTTATATGTGTTCTTTGTTGGACCAACAGTTACTATCTTCGATACATTTACTTCAGGTATCGGTTTAGCAGCTAACAACTTCCTATCTACAGTACTTTGGACAGACGTATTCACCGATGGAACAGTTCCACAAGATTGGACTATGTTCTACGCTATGTACTGGTTAGGTTACGGGCCATTCATGGGGCTATTTATTGCACGTATTTCACGTGGTCGTACTATTAAAGAAATCATTACTTACGGTTTAGCATCAGCAGTTCTTGGTGGTTACTTTATTCATGGTGTTCTTGCTTCATACACACTTTACCTTTCACACAACAATGTTATTGACGTGCTTGGTATTCTTGTTGAACAAGGCGGCGCAAACCTTATGATGGAAGTTTTCATGACCCTTCCATTTGGTTATATAATTCTTATAGCTTACTGTTTTGTATCTACAATCTTCTTAGCAACAAGTATCAACTCAAGCTGTTACGTTATGGCTGCATCAGTAACCAAACGTATAGGTATTCACGACGATCCACACAAGTTGAACCTTGTTATGTGGGTTGTAGTAGTAGCTTTACTTGCAATGGGTAGCCTAAGTATTGGCGGCTTGCAAATTGCTAAAATGCTTGGTAACTTCTCTGGTATGTTTATTTGTATTCCAATTCTTCTAATGGCTTATTCTTGGTTGAAAATTCTTAAACAAGATGGTAAAGAGCTTCTAGAAAAATGGGCTGTAAAAGAATAGTAGCATAAATTTAGCTCATGGTGTATCATTTACATGCCATGAGCTGCTAACATTTTAGAAGGACAAAACTATGATTAAAACATTTGGACTATTATTTCTAGCTATTTGTGTTGAAATTGCAGCAACTACTTCGTTGAAGTATACAGATGGTTTCAAAAAAATTATTCCCACCATTTTTGTTCTTTTAGGCTATGCGACTGCTTTTTACTGCTTAAGTATTGTTGTTGAAACAATTCCGGTAGGTATTGCATATGCTTTATGGTGTGGACTTGGTATTATTGGAACTTCAATCGCTGCTTTCTTCCTCTATGGTCAGAGACTTAATAGAATGACTATGGTTGGTATGGCTTGTATTTTAGCAGGTACAATCATTATGAGATTATATAGCTAGATTATTTGTTATCATTTGAATTATAAAGGGTTTTCCTAAATGGAAAACCCTTTTTTAATGTTCTATGATTTCATAGGTTTTGCTTTAATTAAACAAAAATCACAACAGTGAAAAGTAATTATTTCAAATGTTGTGGCTTCGATTTATTTTTATGATAGTTAGAAATATAAGATTTGGGTTTCTTCTAACTACGCATATAAGGAGTTAGTTTAGCTGCGTAGTTAGAAGAAGGTA
>CAYJEN010000050.1:0-10720 GCA_964369185.1 uncultured Desulfovibrionaceae bacterium | reverse complement strand
AAATTAACATAAAAAGCTTGCCTCTTTGAAAGAAGCAAGCCTAATATGGTAACATCCCCACAAGTACGGGAGGGATATGTACTTTTACATGAAAATGTTATTTATTTGTTAGCTAGTTATCGTTTAAGGTTGATAACAGATTCAAGCATTGTATCAACAGTTGTAACAACTTTTGAGTTACCTTGATAACCACGTTGAGTAGTAATCATAAGAACAAATTCAGTTGCAAGATCAACGTTTGATTGTTCGATAGCATTAGAAGTAATTGTTCCAAGACCTGCAACACCGGCCGGACCAGATTTAGGATCGCCTGAATCTAATGTTTGAGAATAAACGTTACCACCTTCTCTACGTAAATTTTGCGGACTTGTGAAGTCATACATTACTATCTGGAAGAGCTGTTGAGTAATACCGTTTGAATAGATACCTGAAAGGACACCTTTTTCATCTACATAGTAGCTTGATAAGTAACCAAAACCGTAACCATCTTGAGTTCTGCTAAGGTTTGCGGCATCACCATCTGAAACTTGCATTGCATTGCTTTGAATTTCAGGATTATTCATTTCAGTAAGCTTTGTTGCATTTGCAGGAGTTGCTGAAGCGAATATGCTTCTATCTAGAGTTACACCGGAATTTGGATTAGCTGTATTATATAGGAATGCTAACTTATCAGCATCTGAGGTACCCGGAATTAGGCTATTATTGAACGCATTATCGCTGATTGTTAAAGTGGTTGGTAAAGCACCAGCTTCTGCTTGAGCAGCTGCTGCACCAGTAGGAGCTGGATTCGCTACTGAACCGGTTATATCTGTTGCTGTAAAGGTTCCCGCTGCAAATTCAGCATATGTAAATGCAATTTGTCTTCCGCCACTTTCTCTTGTAAAGCCAGCGCTGTTCCAGTTGATTTCAGCTGCCATATAATCAAGGATAGCTGTTGCATCCGCCGCTGTTGCACCTGTAGCTGTACTTGTAATATCAGCTAGTGTATACTTACCATTAATATAATCTGTGAAAGTAAACGGAATAGTATCGCCACTTGTTGGGTCAACTACAGTAAATCCTGCGCTATCCCATTTATCTTTTGCAGATGAAGTTGCACCAACTACTGCTTGGTTTGCGGTATTTGAATAGTCTTCATTTACTAAGTAATATTGAGGACCTGTTTCAGGTGCTCCATCACTATGTTGAGCATTATATTCATATGGAGGCACGGTTAAGTCCGCTAAGCTACCCTCAGCAGGTGACCATGGTGCACTAACATTGGTTGCTTTCATACCAAAACTTAATTCAATACCATACTGCTCGCCACGTGGAGAACCTGAAGTTTGTGCATCTAAAATACCTGTAAAGTTTGGTACTACAATAGGATAACCATTTGCTGAGATACCAGCTGTTTGCCAATTAGAAAGTTCTGTTGGATCACCAACAGCTACTTCTTTATTAGTACCGCTAGCTTCATCCCAAACTTCAACATAGTCATTAGGGTCTCCTGTAGGGGTTGAACTTCCTAAATATGTATATGTTGATTGATTAGTTGCTTGTCCACTAGAATTGAATGATATTGTACCTGCCGCTAAAAGACCCGCATTTTTAGTTGATGAAAAATCTACAAGAGTTACTTCGCCTGTAATAGGATCAACTTCAGCAAACTGTCTCATATCTTCAGCCGGATCCATGGTTACAATGTATTCCCACATTGAACCGCCATTTTCTCCGCCTTCGTAGCTATTTGAGTCAACTTTATCGTAGTAAACTGTAAGTTTATGTTTTACACCGGCTTCATCATACACTTCAATTGTATCTTGATGTGAGTACGCTTCTTGAGGAATTGGAGGAGTATTAGAATTTGCCGGAGGTTGTGTACCGTCCCAAATATTAACAAGACCTGTGAATGGGTTACTTGGATCAGGGCTTAAGTCACTTGAATCTGATGATAATTTAGATATAAAGCTTATTTCTGATGTTGCAAAAGGTTGAATTGTCCAAGCATCTAATTTAATATCAGTTGGTGCACCACTACCTATAATTGCAGATGTGTTTTCAGTTGTATTTGCACTTAAACCACCTGATGCACGTGTTACACCACCGCTATTATCAATTTCCCAACCTTGTAAAATATAGTTATTAGGATCTTCAAGATATCCATCTTTATTAAAAGTGAAGTTACCTGCACGAGTGTAGTACATTTGCTCAGAATTAGGTTGGCGAACTTGGAAGAACCCTGAGCCGCTGATTGCTAAATCAGTTGGATTTGTTGTGCTTTCGTAAGGACCTTGAGAAAAAGATGTAATAATCGTTTGTGATGATACACCTTGACCAACTTGGTTCAATCCACCATTATTATATTCATTCACATACATAAGATCTGAAAAATCCATACGTTGTGATTTAAATCCGATTGTATTTACGTTCGCAATATTGTTACCGATAACGTTCATTTTATCGCCATGTGCGAGCATTCCAGAAACACCTGTCCACATACTTGCTGTTAAACTCATGGTATCCCTCCCTAGAGTTTGTTTGTTATTTTTTGATTCGGAATCTTTTTCCGTTTTCTTCTTGTTATGTAGATATAAGCAAATAGCGTGCCAAACTTTATTCTAGAATTTAAAGCAATTAACACAAGTAATTATATTAAGTAAGGTCTCAAGAATTAAGGAAATTTTTTCTTTAAGACTTTAATTTCCTACAGCTTTTTCCTAGCAACTCTTGACTTACTAGGAAAATCTGATACAGTAAATCTAAATCAGATTCCTAAATAATACGTTTTATGCTCGGCATTATTTTCCATTAATTTAAACTAGTTAACAGATGGAGGTTATAATGAGTGATCCTAAAGATATGTGGCGCTGCCCTATCGCAAACTGCGGATACGTCTACGATAAAGACCGTGGAGATAAAAGAGCTAAAGTTCCCGCAGGTACAGCCTTTGAAGACTTAGATGAAGATTGGAAATGTCCTGTCTGCAAGTGTTCTAAACAAAAATTCACTTGTATGGGTTAGATTTATTTTTTTATGCCTTCGGCGACCAAAGGGGATAATCCCCTTTGGAAACCTTATTTCTTTCCCGATTCGTTCCTCATCGGAAAAGGAGTACGTTCTCCAAAAATGAATTTTTCCTTTAGCGTTAAAGTAAATAAACCTACCTAAAATTGAAAACTTCATCATAAAAAAATCCTCCTTTTAATTTGTTAATACAAATTAGAAGGAGGATTAGTTATTTAAGAATTTAGTACTTATTATAAAACCTCGGAAAGGTTTCTTTATTTTGAGGATAAAGGAAATAATTTTTTTTAAAAACTCACTTTCCTTTTTATGAGCCTGCGAATAAAAAGAAAAGGGGTTTGCAAAGGGAATCATTCCCTTTGCCCGTCGGAGACATTTCTTTTATTCTTTACTTACCGAAGAAGCATTTTGGCCATGAACAGGTGTGACAGTTCATGCAGTAACCGCCCTCACCCATTCTAGCAAGGTCAGCACGAGTGATTTCGCAATTTGCAAGAACTCGAGGAAGGATAAGATCGAAGAAGGTAGTTTTTGCATAGAGAGCGCAAGCCGGAACTCCTAGAACTTGCATTCCTACATAATTTCCTTTCGCCGGAATTTGCCCTATTAGACTCATTGCACCCGGAAGAACCGGCACTCCATAAAGTACATTTGTTAGACCGGCTTCTCTGAGAACTGATTGAGTAATATCGTCAGGATCGACGGAGAGCCCACCTGTGGTTATAAGCAAGTCAGCTCCCGCATCTCTTAAGTCGTTTATAGCTTTTACCATTATATCTTTATCATCGGGCACTATGCGACTTGCAACAACTTCTGAATGTAGATTTGTGACTTTGCTTGTAATGATTGGAATAAATTTATCTTCAATAATTCCTTGAAAAACTTCTGTACCTGTTACTAAAATACCAACTTTTGCTTTGCGAAGTGGCATAACATTAAAGAGTGGTTTGTCTGATAAAATTTCAAGAGCTTGATTCAAGTATTTTTTCTGCAAGAAAAGCGGAATTGCTCGAGTACCGGCAAAACGTGTGCCCTCTTTTATATGCATACCATGCTGACGACTTGCCGCCATAATTTCAGGAACCATATTAAATTGTTCTAAACGTTTATAATCAATAGAAAGCACACCACCACATTTTGCGGTGAAGTCAATCTTTCCTTCTTTTGCCGGTAGTTCGTAAGCTACGTTTTCGCCTGCCATACGCTTTGCAAAGATTTCTGCAACTGCATTTTCGTGGATAAGATTTTCATCATTAGCTTCGCTATCATCTTGAATTGCAACATGAAAACGTCCCATTTGCTGAAGTCTGCATACATCGCCTACTGAGATACGTTGACCTGCTTTGAATTCCGGACCTTTGAAAACACCCGGCTCTATACGTGTCATATCATGAGCAGCAATTTTATCAACAGCTTCTTCAACAGGTACAATTTTAATTCCTGTAGAATTACTTGTGGTTAGAGAAATATCTCCGCCAGCGGCTCGACTTACTTCACAAATGTCTCTATCTTTATCGGTTATAAGAATGTATGGTGCTTCGCCTTGACAACCACGGCAAATAGGACCATCATCAGTTGGATACGCTTCATTACAAAGAGGACAAACTCCAATAATTCCCATGTGGTTATGCCCTAATAAAATATGCTTTACTACAACATATTCTACTTTTAAGATAGAATCAGCCGCTTCTTCAATTTGTCTTTCAAGTAGTTCAACATCTTGATCTTTTTTTGCTTTTGTTTTGAAGAACCATGCGTAAATCTCAGAAAATTTTGCAAGTTTTTCAGGGTCTATACTAATTCTAACTCCCTCACCTGTATGTTTATCACCAAGTGAAACTGCATATCTACCAGTATTTTCTACTTTTATACGCATATTTCCCATTGAACATAGTGTGAGGAGTTGCACAGCATCAGGCAGGCATTTTGCGGATTCTACTACAGCTTCAAAAAGAGTGCCTTCAGGAAGAAGTGACTTTCCTTTCTCCACCATATATCCACCAATTAAAAGTCCAGGTGCCGCATAACCATGAAAATTTTCTGCAAGTTGTTTAAATTCTTGAAATGTATATGCTCCAATATTCATATAATATCCTTATTTATTTTATAATTATATTTAGATACTTCTAAAAAAGGGAAATCGCGTTTTTGTGCAAAACGGGGTTTCCCTCTATTTGTAAATTAAATAGCTCTTTCTTAGAAAAGGAATATCTAATTTTTTAGAAAATGTATACTTAATTTTAAGGTGCGCTCCTATTCAAAGGTATTCCAAAATGATGGATTAAGTGGCATAAGTTTTTTCTCAGCAGCTATCATATCTAGGTGCATCATACCTAGTGCCATCATATCAAAGTTAGGTCGAAGTCCCCCGACGCGTAAATCTACATTTGGGCAATAACTATTACATTTTTTACACCAATCGATACGTTCACCCGTTTCTTTTTTAGTTTCTTTTATAATCTCAATAGTTTCTGGTCCTTCTTCTTTACAAGATGGGCATGCCCCACGCTTGAAGTGCCAGTCAGTTCCACATAAAGAGCAATGTAGGTATTTTTTACCGCCACCACTAGCTAAGAATTGATTGTTTTCATCGATGAGTGAACGTTCAAGATAAGAAATTGATGGGAATGAAGCGCAAACTGGGCAATAACCCTCTTTCCATCGAGAGTTTTTATCCCAAGGAGCTGTTTTATCATTTGTATTTGATGTATTTTCTTCAATACCTTCATCGCTACTTAATTCAACTTTCTCTTGAAGAGCTGGAATACTATATAAAACAAGTGCTTGCAATGCAGGAGCTAAAATCCAAGAAAATGCAAATAAAAGAGCTTGGGTAGGAACATTAATTGCTTCTGCTGTTTTTTCTATCACATCGGCATTATTAGCAAGGTAAGCTTCCGCAAGTTCATAACTTTTATAAGGAGCTTTTACTTCTTTCTTTTCTACTACAGCTTCATCTTTTTTTGTTGACTTTTTACTTGCTTTTTTTGTTCCGAAATAAATTTCTAGTGTTGAGATATATGGTTGTAAATATTCTTGATTTGCAAGTAAAGGAAGAAGTTTCTTCGCAGAGCCTGTAAGAGTTGCATCAAAACCTTTGAGTGACATATCTGATAACAATGAACGCCCATGCGCAGCATAATCTTCATTAAATTCAGGCAAAGTAAGTTTTGATTTTTTTACAAGTGGCAGCAAATCCATAGGCAAACTCGCTCGTGCTTCAAAAATTCCCTCAAACGCCTTGATTATAGGCTCAAGTACAGGGCGTTTATCTATAATTCTTTTCGCTGTTTCAGCAACACTTTCACGAGTTCTAATCATATCATCTCCAGAATAAATATTAAAAGGCAAATATCTCCGACGGGCAAAGGGAATGATTCCCTTTGCAAATCCCTTTTCTTTTTTCCTCCTTCGTCGGAAAAAAGGAAAATGAATTTACAAAAAAATTATTTCCTTTATCATCAAAAAAAATATTTCAAAATAACATTTTGTAAAAATACTATAATTTTTAGCTTTTATCAAGAGGAGGGAAAACCTAACATAAGAAAAGTTTCCTTTTCAAAGTTGAGCTTTTCCCTCCCCCAATTACTAGATGGTATAGTCAAATTCAAAGATTTTGTGGAATTTTCAACTAAAAGGGATTTTTTATGAGCTGCAGTGTATTAAACACATACATAAAGCGAGTAAAAAATCATCTTTTGGGCTGAAAAAACGCAAAAGAATGAACTTGACGACACTATCTCAATCAATTTACAAGCTACTATCCAGCCATTGTAGCAAATTCATGATAGAATTCGCCTTCTTCAGCTAATAAATAGATAACATTAACAGAATCTGAATCAGCAAGGAAAGCTTTTGGGAATTCCTTTTTCACTACTGCTAAACGTTTTTCTGCATAGGCAAGAATTTCTTCTCTTTCGCCGAACTGCATTGTTCCTGTTGGGCATGATTTTACACAAGCCGGCTCCATACCCGCTTGAACGCGGTCGAAGCACATATCACATTTAGAGATAACTTTCTTTACAGGATCAAAACGTGGCACTTGGTAAGGGCATGAGTATTCAAAACCATCGAAGCTTTCAGCATCTTCATCGCTCATTTTACTCATGACTTCTTTATCAACCAAAACAGCACCGGTTTTTTCATCTATTATCATTGCGCCTTCATACATGCTATTAGCTACATCTACGCAAGGAGGATATAAACAATGACGGCACTGATCAGGGAAGAAGTTCCAAACTACTTGATTTTTATCACCTAAGTGCTCGTGAAAACGAACAACTTTATAGTTATTGATATTTAAATCAGGTGGATTTTGGTGTGTACCTGTTTGTTTGGTTTTGTTTGCAGGCAATTCATGCCAATCTTTACACGCAAGCTGACATCCACGGCATGCTGTACAGCGAGTTGTATCTACAAGGAATGCTTTTGACATAATAGTATCCTCTCTCTTTATGCAATTTCAGTCAGTTTATCTGCTTTACGGATGTTTACGCAACAAGCTTTTGCTTCAGGAATGGTCGTATTAGGATCATACGCTGTAATTGTCAAGCGGTTTGTTGAGTCACCACAATCTGGAGTTGTCCAACCATAAGCAAATGGCATTCCCACGAGATGGACTGTTTCACCCATAACTTTGAATGGACGAACACGAATTGTTACCATTGCAATTGCTTCTACTTTACCACGTGCACTTTCAACTATCACGCCGTCGCCATTTGCAATGCCTTTTTCTTTAGCAAGTTCATGGCTCATTTCAACATAAAGTTGTGGTTCTGTTTCAAGTAAGTTAGGTACGTTACGTGTTTCACCACCGCCACACCAGTGTTCTGTTAAACTATAAGTTGTTAGAACGATTGGGAAGTCAGGGTCAGCCGGTTTTGCAACTTTATCAAATTCGCCGGCATGGAACTTATAACAAGGTGATGTAAGCTGTTTTGAGAAAGGATGTTTTGCAATTGGAGTTTCAGCCGGTTCATAGTGTTCAGGTAATGGACCATCTACACGACCAGGTCCGAAGAGCTGTGCATGACCATCTGCTTGCATGATAAATGGAAGTGTTCCTTTTGCATCGCCAAGAGGAGCTGCACCACCATCAGGAATATCACCAATCCATTTTGCGCCATCCCATTTGATAACCGCTTTTTTAGGATTTAATGGTTGACCATTCATATCAACAGATGCACGGTTATAAAGGATACGACGGTTGACAGGCCAGCACCATGAATAATTCGGGTATAGCCCGATATTAGCTTGCATTTCAGTTTGTGAAGAATCACGACGTTTGAATAATTTTCCGCCTTCTTCTGTGTAACCACCTGAATAGAGCCAGTTTAATGAAGTTGTGCTACCGTCATCTTGCAATGATACAAAGCTAGGTACAAGTTGACCTTTCTTATACATTTTACCATTGATTTCAGTATCTCTTGTAAATTCACCATTGATACGACGTGCCATAGTGTCAGCATCGTATTTTTCAGGCCAATCAAGAGCTAAAAGACCATCAGGGAATGCGCCGCCTTCTGCTTTGTAAAGTTCTCTTAATTTATTGATAAGAGGAACATACATATCACCAAAGTTACGTGCTTCACCTGCAGGATCTACACCTTTATCGAACCAAAGCAACCAACGACCACTGTTAGAAGTTGTTCCTTCTTTTTCAATACGGTGCGCTGATGGAAGTAAGAATACTTCTGTTTTGATATCTTTAGGGTCAACACCTGGTCTATGCCAGTTTTCTGATGTTTCTGAACCATGCAATTCGCCAACAACAAGCCAATCAAGCTTATCAATTGCAGCACGCATTTTATTTGTATTAGGGAATGAGTTCAGCGGGTTAACACCAACAATAACTGCACCGCGCATATCGCCGTTTACCATTTTATCCATAGCGTACATATATGAATAATCTACACCAGGTTCACATTTTGGTAAGTAGTTGTAACCATATCCATTGTCAGCTGTAGCATTGTCGCCGAACCAGCCTTTAAGAAGTGAAGTTACATACTTAGGACGATTACTCCACCAGTTTACACTCTTATCCATGTTTGTTGATGAAGCGTTAGCTTTTTGGTATTCATCAAAGCTTTGCCATGTTGAAAGTGGAACGTTATGGTAGCCAGGTAGAATGTGATATAATAAAGCGTGGTCAGTTGAACCTTGAACGTTTGGCTCACCACGAAGAGCATTAATACCACCACCGGCTATACCGATGTTACCAAGAAGAAGCTGAACCATTGCAGCAGCACGGATATTTTGAACACCTTTTGTATGTTGTGTCCAACCAAGAGCGTAAAGAATTGTTCCCGCTTGATCTTGTTTACCGGTTCCTGCGTATGGAGTGTAAACTCTTAATAAATCTTCTTCAGAAATACCTGTTGTTTTAGAAACATTTTCCAAGGTATAACGTGAATAGTGATCTTTCATTATGTTGAATACACAACGTTTATCTTTTAGATATGGGTCACGTAATGGAGCGCCGTTTTCATCTTTTTTGAAAGTCCATGTTGAACGATCGTATTGACGAGTTGCAGGATCATATCCACTAAAGAGACCATCTTTAAACTCAAAGTCATCAGCTACAATAAATGAAGCATTTGTATTATTTACTACATAATCATGTTGATAAGCTTTGTTATCTAAGATGTAGTTGATAAGACCGCCAAGGAATGCAATATCAGTACCTGAACGAATAGGCACATGGAAATCACAACGAGCAGAGGTACGTGAAAATTTAGGGTCAACGTGGATAAGAGCCGCGCCATTATCTTTTGCGCGCATAATCCATTTGAAAGAAACAGGGTGATGTTCTGCGGCGTTACTACCGATAATAAGAACAACATCAGCATTTTTAATATCAATCCAGTGGTTTGTCATAGCACCACGTCCGAACGACTCTGACAGAGCCGGTACAGTTGGACTATGTCAGACCCTTGCCTGGTGGTCCATATGGACAACACCGAGGCCGCGTAATGCTTGGTGGATAGTAGCACATTCTTCGTTAGAAGCGTGTGATGTACCCATGTGACAGATTGATTCCCAACGGTTTACTGTTTGACCTTTATCGTTCTTCGCAATAAAATCTTTATCACGTGTATCTTTAATACGGCGAGCGATAGTATTGATCATCCAATCCCAATCTTTTTCTTCCCATTTAGTGCTGTTAGGAGCACGATACATTGGCTTTGTAAGACGATGTTTATCGGTATACATTCCAAAAAGTGCAGCACCTTTTGCGCATAGTGCACCTTCGTTAACTGGGAAATCAGGATCGCCTTCTGTGCTTATTAATTTATTGTCACGAACATACGCAACAACTGAACAACATACTGAACAGAAAGGACAAATTGTAATAACTTCTTTCGCCCCTTCAATTTTTAATGAACTAGCATAAGCTTTTGCTTCTTTTACAGCAGTGCCAAGTGCGCCAAGGCTCAAGCAAGCCATACCGCCAAATGCAGCCGCCATTTTAAGAAAACTTCGACGTGAATACTCCATACCTATCTCCATAGATGTTTGGATAATTATAAAAAGTAAGTGCCAAAATGTAAGGAAATTCATATAAACTTGAAATTCGGCAAGATATTATCTCCCAATCAAACTTTGAATAACCTTATGACATGATTATCATGTTCACGACATTTTTGACATATTATTTATGTTTTGTAAAGCATTTATGCATAAAAAAACTTGTATTTATTTTCACTTTCTATTC
>CAYJEN010000049.1:0-10843 GCA_964369185.1 uncultured Desulfovibrionaceae bacterium | reverse complement strand
AATAATTTTTTCGATAGATTCTTTAATGAATAAAGAGTTAAAATAAAGACCATTACCGTCTGATAATATTTCAATATTAGTTGATAAATTTTCGTTGTTGCTCATAGTGTCCTCTATTCTTCTGCGCTTTACTCTTTGATTTCAATAAGATAACAAAATACATTGTTCATTAAAAAAATATAATTTGTATAGCATATTTTATGCCAATAATTAGATAATTTAGAAAATAACTTAAAATTATCTATAACAACAAGTGGTTATAATAGATAGTAAAAAGAGAATAGTTTAAATAAATTCAAAAATCAAGAAAAAACTTAAAAATAATATTGTGTTTTACTAGGGTGTGTTTTAGAGTTTAAAAATATATCTTATAATTCGTCTATGTTTTATTTTTTTGCCTTCGGCGGCTAAAGGGGATAATCCCCGTGAAGAAAGTCTTCTTGGAAACCCTATTTATTTTATTCGCAAGCTCATAAAAGGAATATGTGTTTTCAAAAGAATATTTCCTTTATCATCAAAACAAATTTTTCAAAAAAGTATTTACTTTAATGTTAAAAAATAGGGTAGAATTCTAAATTAATTAGTTTAGAATTCTACCCCTAATAAAACTTAATAGATTTCACAATTTTGAAACTTGGAAATAGTTTTTTTGAAAACTCAGTTCCTTTTTTCTCGAGGAACGAGGGGAAAAAAATGGGGTTTGCAAAGGGAATCATTCCCTTTACCCGTCGGAGACATGCTTTTCCTTAAATTCCTTTACCGAAAGAGCAAGCAGGGTAGTGACATACTTTGCAATTTTCGCAGAGTCCGCCATGAGCAAGTTGAATGATATCATGCTTTGTTACACGTATACCGGCGAGTATTTTCGGCATAATGATATCGAAAACACTTGCTCTATGATACATAACACAGCCCGGAAGTCCAACGATTGGAATACTTCCTTTATAGGCGAGCATAAACATTGCACCCGGAAAAATAGGTGCTCCATAAGTTACAACTTCATCGGCGATTTGTTTAATTGCCGCAGGAGTTTTATCGTCAGGATCAACGCTCATTCCTCCGGTAACAGCAATGAAGTCGGCACCATTTGCAAGAGCGGCTTCAATTGCTTTTATGGTGGTTTCTGTTTCATCCGGAGTTATTTCACATGAATGAAGTGTACTATTCCAAGTATCAAATTTTTTCTTAAGGATTGGAGTAAAGGCATCGTCAATACGCCCTTTATACACTTCGCTACCAGTAACAACTAGGCCTACTTTCAAGCTTTTGAATGGCACGACAGAGAGTAAAGGTTCGGCATTTGCACAGCTTTCTTCTACTGCTTTAACAGATGTTTCGCTCACAGCAAGAGGAATTACTCTTGTACCGGCTAAAACTCTGTCAGTATCAACTTCTTGCATTGAGTGCAGTGTGGCTATTGTAACATCAGGGATACTGTTGAGTTTGTTAAGAAGCGGAATATTTATCTTTAAAAGTCCTTGTACTGAACTCTTAAAGCTAATTTTTCCCTCTTCAGGTTTACCATAAACTATATTATCGCCAGCAATTGCTTTTGCGATTCTATAAGCGGCATCATCTTCATGAACTAAACCTTCATCTTCCCAGATAAAGATATTTTCCTTACCTATTCTTAGAAAATGTTCAACATCTTCTTCCTTGATTAGATGACCGCGTGAAAAGGCTACCTTCTTATGTTTGCCCGGTAGAATTTCTGTAATGTCATGGCAAAGTTTCATGCCAACCGCTTCCCTAACTGATATAGCTTTCATAAGTGTATCCTTTGTGCCTTCGGCGACCAAAGGGGATAATTCCCTTTGGAAATCCTATTTCTTTTATTTGTAAGCTCATAAAAGGAATATGTGTTTTCAAAAAAATATTTTCTTTATCATCAAACACAATATTTCAAAAAGAGCTTTATGTTAGATGTATAACGCATCTACAAATACTAACCACATTAAAGCAAAGAAGTTTTTTTACAAGAGATAATCCCCGTGAAGAAAGTCTTCTTGGAAATCCTAATAGTATGTATTCTAAAAAAGAGAATACTAAAAAAGTAAATTTATGTAAATAGTTATGAGATAAAAAAATGATATTTTATGTAAATATTATACAAAAAAGCTTAATTAGAAAGTTACCTTAATTGTTTTGTAAGAAAAGGGGGGAGAGAGAACTTGTTCTACGCTCGAGAGAGGGGAAAACCTCAACGTGGCAAAAGTTGCCTTTTCTAAAAGTTGTGGTTTTCCCTTCTCTCGAAAAAAACTCTAATTATTTATTATCAACACGAGTTTTTTGTAGATAGTCAATACGTTCGTAAAGTTCACAACCTAGATCGAAAGGAGCTTGTACGAATTCTTCGCCTTTAGCTAGAGCATCAATACCGGCTTTAACTTTGTCAGGTGAAGCTGGAAGTGTTGTGATACGTACGCCTGTTGCGTTTTTGATTGCGTTCATAATAGCAACGTGACCGCTACTTTGGAAGCCTTCAGCACAACCGGTTGAACCGTGAGGTCCATTTTTACGTTCGGTAACTTGGAATACAACGTTGATATCGTCTGGTACGTCGATACAACGTGCTACGCCGGCACCACGAAGAGTTTCGTGTTTTTGCATATCGTCGTAGTTTTCGCTAAGAGCATAGCCAACACTGTGAGCAAAACCGCCCCATGCTTGACCAAGAACAGCGTGAGTGCTACCAACAACACCGATATCAGCGATAACATTAGCATTTTCAACTGTTACTTTACCGGTTGCAACTTCAACTGATACTTCAACTACGTTTACAACATAGTTTTGAGCTACGTTACCGTAACCGTGACCTGTGTCTTTGTCGATATCAGATGATAAATCTTCGTAGTCACCATTGAAGCGAGTTGGTAAGCCTTCAGCTTCCATTTCTTCCCAAGTGCGGTAGCTACCGTCAGCTTTAGCCATAGCAGCAAGCATTTTTCCTGCTGCGTCAAGAATAGCTAAACCGGCAACGTGGTGTGAACGGCTACCTGATGCAGGGCCTGTATCTGGGCAAGTTGCTGTATCGTTCATAACAAGGTGAATTTGTTCTTTTGTAAGATCAAGCGCTCTGAGTGATTCGTGCGCGTGAACGGTAAGCCCAAAGTCAGCACCTTGACCTACGTCAGCCCAAGTTGCGTATACGTTTACGCCGCCATCTTTGCGGAGTTCAAGGTCAACGTGAGCATGATCAGGCACTTTAGAAACGTGGTAGCCACCAAGAGCAAGACCAACACCGTATTTTACTTTATCATTTGATAATTCAGCAGCTTTCTTCTTACCTGCTTCGTAATATGGTTTAGCCATTTCCATAAGTTGTGGCATTACATATTCACGGTAAGGAACTGAAGTTGATGATAATGTTCCTTCGTGTGCAAGGTTGTTGTAACGGAAATCGTAAGGATCAATACCCATTTTTTCAGCTAACATTTCGATGATTTGTTCGCCCATCATGTAAGTTTGTGGTGAACCGAATGCACGGTATGCTGTTCCGTAGTTTGAGTTAGAGAATGCTGTACGGGTAAGAGCACGCATATTAGGGATATCGTAGTAGTTACCGATGAAGCGGAGAACTTTAGTTGTTAAGTTACCAGCCATTTCACTGTAAGCACCGTGATCGATACCTTGTAAGCAATCCATAGCTACAAGTTTACCGTTTTTATCACAAGCTAAACGAGCATTTGACCATACAGGTGAACGTTTACCTGTAGTGTGTTGATGTTCTTCATAGCTCATGTCCATAGCTACAGGTGCGTTTAATGCAAGAGCACAAACAGCAGCTACAGCGTAGTTACCAGGTGACATACTATAACCAAAGCTACCACCCGCTTCGTTACCGATAACACGGATATCTTTAGGAGCAAGACCGATAGCATCAGCCATTTGTGGAATAATACCGTAAATGAACTGTGTTTTACATTGGATAGCAACACCATCAGCATGTGGGTATGCTTGAATGATTTCAGGTTCGATTGGAAGGTGTGGTTGTCTTGTTGTGCTAAAAGCACCTTCTGCAACAACAACGTCGTTGCGTTTGAAGATTTCGCGAGTATCTTCACCTTTATAAAGTGGTTGTTCCATGTAGATGTTTGGAATACCAGGGTGAACTTCTTCAGCACCTTCTTTTGCAGCGTCCATGAAGTTTAGCATTGGAGCTTGTTGAGTGAAGTCAATTGCAACTAATGCAGCAGCTTCTCTTGCTTTTTCACGTGTGCTTGCAGCAACAACAGCTATGATATCACCATATCTGAAAACTTCATCTTCAACGATAACAGGACGGTCTTTACCATGACAAAGACTGTGAACAACACCTTGAGGAGCGAAGAATCTGTTAGTACCTTTAACATCTTTAGCGGTAATAACAGCTTTTACACCTTCTAATTCCATAGCTTTTGATGTGTCGATACCATTGATTTTAGCTCTGTGAGTTTTAGCAATAACCGGTGCAAGGTGGTATGTACCTTCAGGCATAGCAAGAGAAATATCTCCGCCGTAGTTACATGTACCTGTTACACGAGAAACACCTTTAGGTTTAACCATGTCAGAACCGTAAAGTCTTCCGCCTTCAGGATTTTTAGGGTAAAGGTCTTCCATAGTTTTTTCGCCGCGCATAACTTCAGCAGCAGCCATAACAGCGTCGATAATAGGTTTGTAACCTGTACAACGACAAACGTTATTATTTTTAGTAAACCACTCACGCACTTCTTGACGTGTTGGGCTAGGATTTGCATTTAATAAACCTTTAGCTGATAAAATAAATCCAGGTGAACAGAAACCACACTGAACAGCAGCATAAGTTAGAAAAGCTTGTTGTAATGGGTGAAGATGCGCCGCAGTTCCTACACCTTCAATTGTTTCGATAACAGAGTAATCTTTGATGGCTTTCATTTTACGAAGACATGCACGGGTTACTTTATTATCAAGAATAAGGCTACATGCACCACAGTGGCCTGCTCTACATGCAACTTTAGTTCCTGTTAAACCCATTTTACGTAAAACATCAACTAATAAGTCATCGTTGTTACACAAAACTTCACGTTCTACGCCGTTAATGTTGAGAATAGCTCTTCTAATACTCATGAATGCTCCTAAAAATTTCATGGTTAAGGGTTACTAAGGCTCTATAAATACATAACAAAATAGATTGGAATTCTAATTAGTTAAAGCCTATAATTATACGTTATAGAAACTAGAATATGCACTAACTATCTTGAATGATATAGATAATCAAAAATTTTGTTATGTTTTAACAAGCATTAATGTTTTTGTCAACATATAATTTTTATTTCTTTGACTTATTAGTTATTCTTCTAATTGTTTGAAATTATAGAAAATATCCTTATAAAAATTCAATAGTTTGAACAGACAATCAGTAATTTTTTTAGAGAAAAATTTAATGTTTAAAACTTTATCGAAAACACTATTTTATAATTAAAAAAACAAATACACCACATTTTAACTTTTAGAAGAGTGAATTCTATTTTTTGATAAAAATATAAGTTTATGATATTCAATAGTTTTTTTAATGTTTTGATAATTGTAAAATTCTATCTTGATTTATTTTATAAAAGATGACTATAATATCATGACATCTTAAGTTTTGCATGACAAAAGAAACTTTTTCTAAGTTGAAAAAATTAGAAATGTTTTTTCAGTATTACACTCAGTAAACATTGTGTGGGAGCATACCATGAAGTTATCAAAAATTGTTTTCACAATTCTAATCATTACAAATATAATTGGTGTTACCTTTGTAGCTGAAAAAAGCTACGATAATATAAGAATAAAAGAAGATAATATTCTAAATACTTATACTGAAAGACTTAAGTTTGCTTTAGAAAATGAAATTATAGTTGCCAAAACTTTAGGTACTGTTATTGAAGATAATATGGGTGAAATAACACCCGAATATTTTCATAAGCTTTCAAGAGTTCTGACTACCGGTCAAGTAGAGGCCTCTACCGGTTACCTGCCTCACGGTATTCTTATGGAAGTATACCCGACTGAAGGTAACACGGGGGCAATAGGCAATAATGTGTTCAGAAATGAAGACACTATTGAAGACGCAACAAAAGCTCGTGATTCAAGGCAAGTTATAGTTTCAGGACCCTACAAACTTCTTAATAATACAAAAGGTTTGATTATAAGAAATCCATTGTATGTTGATGGTGTATTTATCGGCTTTACAGTGGTAGCTCTAGATGCTCAAAAGCTTTTTAAATACGTTGGCATAGAAAATCTTAAAAACTTAGAGTATGAATTTGAACTTACAACCTCATATAAAAACACTAAAATTGTAGCAACAGTAAGTGATAATTTTAAACCGGTTTATGCAAACTATAAAGAATTTGTAATAGGCGAAAATCAATGGAAATTTGGTCTTTACATAGAAGATAAGTATTGCATAGTTCTTTCAGAAGCAGCTTTATGGTTCCTTATCTTTTTATTGATAAACTTTATTCTTTATTACTACCTACAAAAATTTGAAGCATCAAAAGAAATACTTATAAGAAAACTTGAAAAAGATTCCCTGACAGGAGCTTATAACAGACCTAAACTCCAAGAATTTATAAAAAACAATGGAAATACTCCATACTTATTACTTTATCTCGACCTTGACAAATTTAAACTGGTAAACGAAATCTATGGACATAAATCAGGCGATAAACTTCTCATTGCACTTGTAAGACGACTTCAAGCGGAATTGAAATCAAATACAATTATATCAAGAGTAGAAGGTGATGAATTTGCTATACTTGCGCCGGGCATCGTAGAAGAAGAGATTGCACAAAACATTATAAGAAGAATTACAAGACTTGCTGAACATGAATTTTCAATCGATAAAATTATTATTAATGTGTCAATAAGTATTGGGCAAGCTTTTTCGGGAGAAGCAAATACCTTAGAAGAGCTTCTCCGTCTTGCTGATAACAGAATGCGTGAAAATAAAGAAAAGAGCAGAAAAAAATAAAAACTCTTTGCAAACTATAGAAAAGCATGGTTTCCCCTAGATAGTGTCGTCAAAATCACCTTTTCGATTATGCCTTAATTAAAATGGGGTCAGATTTCAAATATTTTTCAGTTATTTATGTTTTGATAAATGCCTTCAAAATATTTTCATCTTGATTATATAGGGCTTGATAAAATGCGAAAATTCATATTTTGACGACACTATCTAAATATAATCTTTATCGAAAAAAAGAACTAAGAGTCTATCTCTAGCCAACATATTTTTTGATTTGATTTTCGTGTTTTTTTGAAGTGATGGCATCTTCAACCGTGTGATGCACACATATTTTCCCTACAGGATTTAGATGTGTACCAACACTTTTAAACACAACTATACCAACCGGAATCCCAACCACTGTAAGACAAAGAGCAATAGCCTGTATTGCAGTGCAAATAGCTAAAATCAAACCAATTGGAAAATAGAGTATCATAATAATAAAGGAATAAGTTTTCCAGATTGGATTTCTGTCTACATTAGTATCAGAAATAGAAACCATTGAGTAGCTAAAAGGTAGAAGTAAAAACTTCGAGTATTGAATAAGACCAAGACCAATTGGAGCCGTTACTACAAGAACTGTAAATAAAAGTCCAAGTAAAAAAGCACCCAAAGCAGATAGAAAACCTAGAAATGGTATGTGCCAAAGTATATTTCCTATGATTCTTAACATAAAACCTCGCATAATTTTGTATAGTGGATAATTTATAGAACTTGTGATTGTCTGTCAAGAATTTAGAATGTGCAAATACGTCCTAGAAGCGCACACTAGATTCATATAAATTTATGTAAATTATCCCTTAAAAAAGGCTTGCAAGAAATTTGTTATGAATATACAATTACATAAAACATTATTTTTATTGTAAGGAGAATACTTATGTCTACAGAACAAGCTTGCGCTCAAGTGGATGCATGGTTAGGAAATTGGAGTGTTGATCCTTTAAATGCTAAAGTTGCGTTTAATGGTTATTACAGTTGGTTGAAAGAACAAGGTGTGGAGCTTGAGTTTAATGAGCGTCCCGGCATAAGTTATTCTTTACGTGCTAAATTAAGTTCACAAGAAAAAAGACCTCTTTTTGTGCTTGTAGACGTTGTTGATGATGATGCTGAAGAACGTTGGTTATCAGTATGCTTCTATAATGATATGGTGCAAGACCCTGATGAAATAGGTGATTTTGTTCCTACAGGTCTTATGGGTGAAGATGCTCTTTGTCTAAATCTTGATGAAGATGATGCTAATATGAAAACTTATATTCAAGCTCGCATTGAAGAAGCAGCAGAAAGTGCAAAAAAATATTAGGGTATGTTTCTAAATAAAAAATCTTCCTTTAAATTTGAAATTTAAAGGAAGATTTTATTTTAGCTAAATTTTGAAAGTGTAAAATAAATTATAATACGCAACTCAAGAAAGCTTGAGTTCTTTCATGTTGTGCATTTTTGAAGATTTGTTCAGGTGTGCCTTGTTCAGCAATAAGTCCATCAGCAAGGAATATAACTCTATCTGCTACTTCGCTTGCAAAGCCCATTTCATGAGTTACAACGACCATTGTCATACCTTCTGCGGCAAGTTCTTTCATAACTTGTAAAACTTCGCCAACCATTTCAGGGTCGAGAGCGGAAGTAGGTTCGTCAAAGAGCATGATATCAGGATTCATAGCAAGGGAGCGAGCAATAGCAACACGTTGCTTTTGTCCGCCGGAAAGTTGATGAGGATATTTATCAGCTTTGTCGGCAAGTCCAACTCTTTCAAGGAGCTGCATTGCTTTTTCTTCGGCTTGAGCTTTTGTCATCTTTTTTAATTCAACAGGAGCAAACATGATATTTTTCTTTACATTCATATGAGCAAATAAGTTGAATTGCTGAAATACCATTCCTACGTTTTCGCGGATTTTGTTGATATTTACATTTTTCCCAACAACAGGCATATCATCAATAATGATTTCCCCTTCTGTTGGCTCTTCAAGGCGGTTTAAGCAGCGCAAAAGAGTAGACTTACCCGAGCCGGAAGCACCAATAATACAAACAACTTCACCTTCTTTCACTTCTAAATCTATTCCGCAAAGAACTTCTATATCTTTGTAGTATTTATGTAAATTTGTAACTTTTAATTTATTTATCATAGCTTATCTTCTTCTCTACATATTTTGAAATGAGCATAAGGGTTGAAATAACAGCTAAATATACAGCGCCAACCCAGAAATAAGTTGCAAAGTAGTTCCAGTTTGCAGAAACATACTGATTTGCTTGGTTTACTGTTTCGCTAAGACCAATAACAGTAAGAATTGAGCTGTCTTTTACTGTAATAATGAATTGGTTCACCAAAGCAGGCGATACAATTTTCAAAGCTTGTGGAAGAACAACTTTACCCATTGTTTTTGTTGATGAAAGACCTAAGCTACGTGAAGCTTCAATCTGCCCTTTATCTACAGCCTGAATACCGCTTCTATAGATTTCAGAAAGATATGCGCCGGCGTTAAGACTTAAAGTAATTATCCCAGCTAAAAGAGGAGTTATTCTAAAATCATCTACAAAAAGTCTTATAATTTGAGGAGTTCCAAAGTAAATAAAGAGAGCTTGAACAATCATTGGAGTTCCGCGTATAACCCAAACATAAATATGCGCTATTAAGCTGAGAACAGGAATTCTAGCTAATGTCAAAAGGCAAGAAGCTAATCCAAGAGCCATACCAATAATAATAGAGATTACAGAAACTTGAATGGTAATAGCCATCCCTTTCATCAGAAAAGGATAAATATCAAAAAATGTGGAAAATATAGAATCAAACATGTGGTTCCCTAAGTTTGTTATGTATAAAGTAAATTAACAGTTACTATAAAAATATATCTTAGAATGATTATAAGAAGAATAGCTACTTAAATTGAGTAGATTTATATAATGTTTGAGCCTGCCTTTATTTCTAAAGGCAGGCATAAGTAGTTATTATCTAAGATAATTTAGCTGATTGCATCTAAGAATATTCTAAATTTTTGAAATCAGCTAGGAAATAAATTACATACCGTATTTAGCAAGAATTTTTGCGTAAGTACCATTTTCTTTGATGCTTGCAAGTCCTGCATTGAATTTTTCAATTAATTGTGGGTTTTTACCTTTCATAACAGCAAAACCGTAAGGTCCAACATTCACTTTTTCACCAAAGAGTTTAAGAGGAAGGTTAGCAGTTTTAATTCTGTAGCTTATAACACTGTAATCTTCTACGCCGGCATCAACATTACCTGTTTGCACAGCAGCGTAAACAGCATCAGAACCTTCAAAGCTTTGCACTATGAAGCCGTATTTTTCTTTAATGCTTTCAACGTATTTAGCGCCTTGAGTACCTGTTTTAACAGCAACAATTTTGCCTTTAAGGTCTTCCAAAGATTTGAGTTTGCTATCTGCAGCAACGAATAATGTTTGACCATCTTCAAAGTAAGGGTTTGAGAAGTCGTATGATTTTTCACGTTCAGGAGTAATTGTCATACCTGCGATCATACCATCAGCTTGACCGGAGTTAAGATTACCAAGTGCAGCGTTCCATCCGCAGTTATCAACTTCGTAATTGAATTTTTGATCTTGAGCGATTGCAGCTAATAAATCCATATCAACACCTGTGTAGGTATTTGTTTTAGGATCTAAAAAGTCGAAAGGTGCAAATGAGTTATCAGCAACGATAAGATAAACTTTATCTGCTTTAGCAACACTTACTGTACCGGCGCATAAAGCAAAGCCGGCAACAAGAAGTATGCTGAGCATTTGCGCAATAGAACGAGTGATTTTTTTCATTTCTGTAGTCCTCCAGTTTTCAATAGTATGTAGGGCACTTTAGCATTCAAAAAC
>CAYJEN010000048.1:0-10893 GCA_964369185.1 uncultured Desulfovibrionaceae bacterium | reverse complement strand
ATGAAAAACTTGAAGGTTATATCCTTGAAATCAAAATGCGTGTTGGCGAA
The DNA here is from genome assembly GCA_964369185.1 of uncultured Desulfovibrionaceae bacterium. Lineage (GTDB taxonomy): Bacteria > Desulfobacterota > Desulfovibrionia > Desulfovibrionales > Desulfovibrionaceae > CAYJAZ01. Next base: position 10,843 of record CAYJEN010000048.1, on the reverse strand, counting down.
AACGAAAAATTATACGGTTCAATCACAACTCATACCATTGCTGATCTTTTGATTGCTGAAGGTTTTGAAATTGACCGTCGTAAAGTGCTTTTAGAAGCTCCTATTCGTATTCTTGGTGAACATCCAGTTCGTGTGCGCTTGCACGCTGACGTTGCTCCAACAATTACTGTAAAAGTTATTGCTGAAGAAAGACATCTTGAAGGTGAAGCTCCAGTTGCTGCACCTGTTGAAGAAGTAATCGCTGAAGTAGAAGCAGAAGCTGCTGAATAAGACAATGTCTGATTCTGACTTCAAACCTTTGTTTATTAATACTGCCGAGGGTGAATCGAATGATTCGCCTTCCGGCAGTTCGTCTTTTAATGCTCCGCAAAGCTATGACGAATTTTATCTTCCTCTTGACGATGACGAAGGCTCTATCTTTATGGAAGAACCTCAAGCTCCTCAAGTGAATCCTGCGCAAAATCAAGAAGCTACAAGGTTTCAGCAAAGAGGGCAAGGGCAAAATTGGCAGAATAAGCAATTTAAAAATAAAGAAGCTACGCCACACTCCACGCGCGAACAAAGGGCTGAACGTGATTTATTAGAGCGCATTCCGCCGCATAATCTCACAGCAGAAAAATCGCTTCTAGGCGGCGTTTTCTTGAATTATTCCTTGATGCATAGTCTTGTGGATATTGTAAAGCCCGAAGATTTTTATGTGCCTGCGCACCATATTTTATTTAAAGACTATATTTCTTTATATAGGCTATCAAAGCCGATTGACCCTAATTCTTTGCTGATTTATTTGGAAGATAACCAACAATTAGAGCAAATCGGTGGCTCGGCTTATCTTTCTGAACTTGTGGATTTGCCAATAGCCGAAGAAAGCGCAAAACACTATGCTGAAATAATTCGAGATAGATCCATGCAAAGAGAGCTTATCACAGCTTGTGCGGATATTATAGGCTCCTCCTATAGCCCTGGCGTTGTGGTGGACGAGCTTCTTGCTGATTCTGAAAAATCAATTTTTTCAATTTCTGAGCGGAAATCAGCTAAAGGCTTTGAATCAATAGGTTCTTTGACGGATAAAATTTTTGACATTGCTGTGAAAAGGGCTGATCAAAAAGCCTCAGTCACGGGTATTCCTACAGATTATACTGATTTGGACAGAATAACAGCAGGCTTGCAACCTTCTGATTTAATTATCTTAGCGGCTCGTCCTGCTATGGGTAAAACAGCTTTTGCTCTTAACCTTGCCATGCGCACAGCAGTGAATTATAAAACTCCTGTTGCCATTTTCTCACTTGAAATGAGCGCGATTTCTTTGGCTGAACGTATGATTTCACTTTGGGCAAAAGTGGAATTAACAAAGCTTAAACGTGGATTTTTAGATGATGGTGATTGGCAAAGATTGCACGATGCGGCAAGCCAATTAGAGGGAGCACCTATTTTTATTGACGATACTGGCGAATTGAATACTTTGTCCTTGCGTGCAAAATGCCGTCGATTGAAGGCTGAACATGGCCTAAAATTCGTTATTGTCGACTATTTACAACTTATGCGCTCTTCAAGGACTGATTCTCGTGAACTTGAAATTTCAGATATTTCAAGAAACTTGAAGGCTTTAGCAAAAGAATTAGATATTCCTGTTTTGGCATTGTCACAGCTAAACCGTAAGGTTGAAGAAAGGGCAGACAAAAGACCTATGCTTTCTGACTTGCGTGAATCTGGCGCTATTGAACAAGATGCTGATATCATTATGTTTATCCACAGAGAGGACGCCTATAATAAAGATGGCTCTCGCCCGATGACGAATGAAGCGGAAATCATTTTAGGTAAGCACAGAAACGGCTCAACGGGTACGGTGCGTCTTGCATTTTTAGCGCAATATACTGCTTTTGAGAATTTGCAATATTAATAAATTAGCGCATTTTTTTGAATGAGAATTGCTAATCTGCCGATTTTATTATTAAATATTGGATAAAAACAAAAATTTTCTGAAATGACTATTTTTTGCTTGACATTTATGGCGAATTAAGTCAAATAAGAAGTCCGCGGAGAGATGGTAGAGCGGTTGATTACAGCGGTCTTGAAAACCGCCGTGGGTGGAAGCCCACCGGGAGTTCGAATCTCTCTCTCTCCGCCACTAGATAATACGAAATAGCCCCATAATGTTTATAAAGCATTGTGGGGCTTTACTTTTTTTGAATTTCGTTGAATCATGAAGTTCTTTTAGGTTCGTTGACATACCGTAAAAGTTACGGTACATATTGCGGTATATGAAATTTCATTGTAAATAGATACCGTAAACATGCGCAAAGTTGCTGGTATCAATGCTTTTTTGATAAATTTATGTACCGCAAAATGCTATAGCGTACTATAGAATACTTTCTAAGTTTATCTTTTTGCTTGAATCCTTTTTAGAATATTTTTATTCACTAATTGGGATTAGGCTTTTATAGTTTAGATAGAGAATTCTTGTGTACCGTTAATTATTTTGAATGTACCGTATTTCGTGTACCGTAAAATAGGGTTAGAGAGGGAAAATTAACCGATACTACAATATAACTTTTTGACGAATTCAGATCATTTTAATTTTTTGGAATATTGGAAAAAACTCAGTGAACTTTATGCACTTATTGCAAAATATGAACTTGCTTTTTCTGTCGAACAAGGAATGATGTTTTTAAAGTATGAAAACACTATTCAGGGAAGAGTTTTTGTTGAAGTCAAAAAAACAAAGAAAAAAACTATAAAAAATGCCGAAATAGTTTGTATACCTCAAGGTAATTATATTTGTTCGTTTTACCCTAATGAGTGCGTGACAGAAGCTACTAATAAATACTTTGAGCACTCTTCTTTTATTAAAGGAAAATTGGAACAGTTAAAGAAAGGCAAATGGAATAAACTGTATAACTTGTCAAAATATCATGTTTTGTTATAGAAGTGACGGTGGTACAATAGTGAAATAAAGTCAAAATATTATTAAACCAAAAGGGGTGAAAATAACTTTTTTTCCCACCCATAAAAGAATCATTAATATGTTGATATAAAAGAAATAGCCGTTTTTTTATAAAAAATTTTGTTTCAGTTTATTGTGAGCAAAGTTAACAAATTCTTACCTAAATTTTCACTTGATAAAAAAAAGAACAATCAAGTTTTAGCTTAATTGTTCTTCTTTCTTTTTCTGTTTAGGCTATGCCTGGTTTATTATCTAAGATTTCAAGAACTTTACTATTGAAAAGGTAACATTTTTTAAAACAGTTTTTAATCGAATTTGCTGTTTGAGTGCTCATGCTGTTTTATATCTTAACGAATCCATGTAAACTTTATGCAAACTCATAAAGTTCTTCAACATAACCCTCTCTTGTCCAGCAAGGAAAACGGTATGTAGGAAGAATATTGTATTTTTTCATTCCATCTACAACACGCCAGGTAAAGGTTTCGTGATTGACGGAATAAAAACAATTAGCATTTCTACTAGCCCATTTAATATAATTTTCTGCATTCTCTGTATTCATTTCAACAAGGGAATCGGTATTCAGCACTATGCAATTTTTAATAGAATTTTTTTCTAAATAACTAGGAGGGTAGAGCCTTATCTTATTAGCTGGTGTTGTAACATCTGTAAGAAAGTGTATAGCATCTTCGCCAAGAACACTTGCTAAAAAGAGGGCTTGCGCAACTATTCCTAGTGGTAAATCTATCGCATAATAGTTTGTAATGCCCATTTTATATGCATAATATGAAGCCCTTCCTGTTCCGCCGCCTATTTCAACTATGGTATCAAGCTTCTTTCTTTGTAAAATCTTTTTTGTATTATACGCATAATATAATGCTGAAAGAGCTCGTTCAGAAGCAATTCCTCTTGATGTTGCATAGCCAAGTTCTTCGTTTACAAAATTTGGAAACTCAATTTCAAAACCCATTAAACAGGAAAGCTCATCAAAAACTTTTTCTATATCAATCAAAGGCTTGGGGTGATATCTATCCTGTTCGGGATTACGGCAACTAAAACAAGCAGTAGAAATATATAAACCTTCAACTCTTTGCACGAAATTTGAGCCAACAGGTTGCCCCACATATTTTTCCATAGTGGGAGTTAAAGATTTTGCAAAATGGTCAACACCATAATATAGATCAGTGAGTTCAGGCAGAGTAAGAATTTTCTTTGCATCTTCGTGCGAACTAAGTAAGGCGTCATGAATGTCTTTTCTTCTAAGATTAATAGGATCCCATATATTGGTTTCCCCAAAAGTGTCTTGTACAGCCATTTTATAGGCTCTATAAAGTCTTTTCCAGAAATTATCAGATAGATTTATCGAAAGTCCTTTTACCATACTATATGTAGCATTTTTTGTGAAAATGTTAGTGTGTCCTTCTGAATTATTTGCCATTGCTTTTCTCCTGCTTCATATTTTATTATCAATACAGGTTATAATTTTACCTTATTGAAATGGTGATAAAAAAATGTAATTTCATGCTTATATGTTCTAAATTGTTATTTTTTTATATAATATCAATGGGATGTGCTATCTTAGAGGTGTAAATTGAATCCGTTTATTTGAGATTTTTATAAGTCTACATTGCTCCATTTACTCCTTCAATTTCTTTATATGTGTCAAAATTCAAACTTATATTGCATAAAACAAGAAATCTTATGCAAAAATCGCGCCACATACATGAAGTAAAAGGGTAATACATCCATTTACTAAGTATTGTTCTAATAAGAGTAACCAGCAATTACTTTTGCCTATTAAGGGTATTTTGCGTTTAACGCACCCCAAAAAAAACTTCAAAACAGCCGAAACTATTTTGAAGGTGAAGCATTTCTTTATTGTTTGTGTGTCATGGGAGGTCGCACTGATGATTTATCTAGTACGAGCAAGATATTTTGTTTTTCTGCAGAAGCCTATTAAAGGTATTTTTTTTAGGTTTTTACGCCATTTTTTTTAAAGGAGCTAGACAGCATTGGATGCAGACAAAGTCACCATCTGCACAACTAACATCAAATACAGAAGAATTTTTATCAATCTAATCAATAAAGTATATTTCTAACCAATATTTAGAATTCTTTTTATATTTTTTACTGTAATAGTAAAAATAGAATCTTTCCCTATGATTTTCTTTATGTTTCTAAATCGTTTTAGCTTGGGTGGTACATCAAGAATTGATAATGCATGCTGATGTGAAATAGTTCCTATTTCTGTGTTTTCAGTATAAAAACGATATTTTCGTAATCTATCTTTTTCTCGTAAATAAGCAAGATGTATTTTAGGTATGAAAGATTTATATATCTTTGTAATATCTGTTGAAGCTGGATATGGCGGTGCATGTAAACAAGTTGTAGAATTTTCAAATTTTACATTTTTATATGCAATTAGACGTATATCAGGTGTAGTAGGACTCCAAAATCCATCTACCCTATATTTACTTTCAGTCCACATGTCTAGGCAAGAAACACCAGCGCATGCATATTTTTTATTGTTGAGTTGTTGTAGTTTTTTTTTAAACTTTAGAAGGTGTTCATCATAAAACTCATCAGCATCAACAATTAGAATCCAATCTCCCTCTTTTGCAATTTTTCTTGTATATTCCCATAATTCGGAACGAAGTGCAGGCTCGTTTTCTTGAAAAAGCGAATTTGTTCTTATATGAAGTTCACCTTTATAGCCCTTGTTGAGCGCTGTTTGAATGAGATTAGGTGTGTTGTCCGTTGAAGCATCATCTAAAAAAATATGATAATCTGTATAATTTTTCATATTTTTTAGCCAATCTGCTAAATAATTATCTGCTTCATTTTTTACAATTGAAATAGCTATTAGTCTACACATAAATATTCCTTCATAGTTTATAAAATTCCACTAAAAAAATAAAGTTTCACATGTGATATATTTTATTTTTCACCAACTGTAATAAGTAAATATCCCTGATGACATTTATCTTCTAGAGGCATATTTATATAAATCTCTTGCAATGAATTTTTTAAAATGCCATCAGGTAAAAATTCAAGAGCGAAATCAAACCCTATGGTATATTCATAAATATTTTGTAAACCAGACTTTAGAAATACATCTTTCAGTGTGTATTTTGGATTTTCCTCGCCAGCATGCCATAAACCGAGTTTTTCGTGATAATCTTTTCCAATTCGATACGCAATAGAGTTTGCATTTGGACACATAGAAATAACTTTTTTCTTTGCTATTCTTGCACATTCATTTGTTATAAATTGAACCTCATCATTTGTAAAATGCTCAATAACACCAGCGTGCCATACGGTATCAAACGATTCAGAATCTATAGGTAGTGCTTTGGTTATATCTGCACATACGGACTTTACGGTAAGATTTAATTTTTCTGCACTATTTTGAAAAGCTATACACATTTCTTCAGAATAATCTAAGCCACATACTTTACGTCCTTTTTTTGAAAGGTATAGTGAAGATACCCCTACAGCACAGCCTATTTCAATAACGCTTTCACCAATATTTGTCAGCTTTTCAATTTCGTATGTCCACGGATTAATATATTTATTCGTTTTTATAAGTTCAACAGCTTCATCATAGCAGTGTTTGTGTTTTTCAGCCCATTCACTGTTTGATAATTTTGTATAATGCTTATTTGGGCATAAACCAATTCCATAATTATTTTCTAAAAAATTTGTAATAGTGATTTGAGATAACTTTCTATTTATAATTTTTTGCCTGACTTTCTTTCGCAGTCGAGAATTTGGTATAAAAATACATAAGATATTAGCAAGCAGTTTTTTCATTTATAACTTCCTTAATTATATTTTTCCATTTTTCAATCCAAATTTTTTTATCAAAAGCCTTAGAAACATTAATTGCATTTTGAGAAATACTCTCTCTCAAACTTTTATCTGCTAGAACTCTATTTAAGGTAGATAGCAATTCTTTTTCATTCGGATTTATTAAAAAACCATTATAGCCATCAATAATAAGATTTGGTAGTCCACCTATATTTGTCGCAATAACAATATTTCCACATGCCATAGCTTCTAAACAAGAAAGTGACGTTCCTTCAGCATATAAAGTCGGGATTAGTGTAATATCTGTTTGCTGATAAACTTCGTGCATTTTATTTGCATCTTGCACATAATGTTTAATTTTTTCAGGATAAGCATTACATAACTTATCAAGCATTTTTTCTACTTCTTCACCATGTGCAAATCCAACAAATTCAAATTCAATATTTGGAAATTGTTCTATAATTGTTTCTATTGTATTTGCCATTAACCAAAAGCCACGTTCAGGGGCACATCTTCGAGGGAAGGAGATTTTGATGTTGTTTTTCAAATCCTTAGCTAATGGTGTATAAATAGTATTATCTACATAATTTGGTAAATAGCATAAGCTTTTTATATCTTTTAATAGTGTAGCTGAAAAAGTTGTGCGTAGCCAAGAGATTGTGTTTGTATCTACTGAGACTAGACTTCTAAATGGTTTAAGAATTTGATAAATTTTTTCTGTTTTTACATTGTCATACGGAGTATCCCATGTAATGCCGTGAGAAATTAAAACACTCTTTTCATAGATATAGTCACCCCAATAATCATAGCCAGAATATATTGCTAGCGCTGGTTCAGGTAGAGCTGAACATATCAAATTATATTCACTTTTTGAGAGGCTAAGCCCTACAACTTGTAGATGATCTTTCATTTTATACCATGTTTCACATGTTCGTTCACCTCGTTGAACTAAAATTGGTTTATATCCAAGACCTATACAAATTTCAGCTAAATCAAGCATATACCTTTCAGCTCCACCAGAAAAATAATATTTACCAGTTCCATCAAAAAATCTTTCTTGAAATAGATAAACACATTTTGTACTCTCTGTGTATTCAGAACTTAAATAGCTAATAAAATCTGAATAGATTTTTTTGCGTGCTTTAGATAGTAATGCTAAGTTGAGTGGTTTTAATACTTTATTTGAAACAAAAAAAGGCAAAATTATGTTGAGTAAATAAACATATGTTCTTTTTCTAAAAGGGAACATGAATAGTTTCCATATTTTTTTATAGAATGGTTTCTTTTTTTTCATCTACCCATTCCTCCTTATACATTCTTCAATTCTTACGCTTGCTTTTCCATCACCGTATGGATTTTTACTCCCATCAAGACGAGTAGATTTTTTATCCGATGATAAGATTTTATTTGCTTCAGCAATAATTGTGTTTTTGTCTGCGCCAACAAGTGTTGCATAGCCAGCTTCAACACCCTCTTTTCGTTCTGTTTCATAGCGCATAACCAACACAGGGCAACCAAAAGTTGGAGCTTCTTCTTGAATGCCCCCACTATCTGTCAATACAAGCTTTGCATGCTTCATTAGTGAGACTAATTCAGGATATTCAAGCGGTGAAGTAAGAACTACATTTGATAGACTGCTTAAGTTTCTATACACTTTATCTTTTACATTTGGATTTGGGTGCACTGGAAGAATAAACTGATGATCAGTATATTTATTTGATAATTCTTGAATAGATTCTAATATTTTATCTAGGCGCTCACCATGATTTTCACGCCTATGAACTGTTACTAAAACTATTTTATCATCAATAACTATGCCTTTTTTTTCTAAAGCAAGAATTGATGATGCAAGGGTGTCATCAGAAAGGCAATAAAGAGCGTCAATAACGGTGTTTCCTGTCATAGAAATTTTTTCAGTGTGAATGCTTTCTTCTAATAAAGCTTTACGAGAATTTTCAGTTGGCGCAAAGTGCAAGTCAGCAATACGTGCTGTCATTTGACGTATAGCTTCTTCTGGAAAAGGTTCAAACATGTCATATGAACGTAAACCAGCTTCTACATGATATACAGGTGTTTTATTATAAAAACTAACTAGACTAGCACAAAAAACTGTCATGGTGTCGCCTTGCACTATTGTTGCATCAACTTGTATTTCTTCATAAACTTTTGACAGCTTTTCTAAAGTTCTTGCTTGAACACCTGCCAAACTTTGGTTTGGAAGCATAACATCTAAGTTTATATCAGCTTTTAATCCAAAAAAAGAAAGAGTTTGATTAGAAAGCTCTTTTTGCTGTTCAGTGTTACAAAGTATCACATTGTATTTTTGTGGATATTTTTTTAGTTCTAAAACAATTGGTGCTAATTTAATAGCTTCGGGGCGAGTGCCTAAAACAACGAGAATCGATTTCATTTTTACTACCTTTACAAATCAAGAAAGCTTTAAGTTTTTGCGCCAGAGGTTTAGGCTTTTTAATGAATATATTCCACCTAATTGCCATACTTTTTTAATAATATTTCTATCAGGAAAAGCAGGAAGAATAAAACTGAGTGATTTATACACACTCTTTTTTGGCATGTTCTTTACAGTCGCTCTATATAAATTTTCATCATTCTCTAAGATTGATTGGTAAAGTTTTATTTCGCCATCAACATAACTAGAAAGTTCGGAAAATTTTGCTTTATAGGCATCTGAATGTTTGACAATAAGCTCAATATGCTTTTTAAGCACATGTTTTCTGAACTTTGATGTAAGGCTTTTATCGTGAAATCTATAATTATAAAGAACAGTTTCAATATGTGCAATTGGAGCTTGAAGCATAATTCTTAGCCAGTAGTCATAGTCTTCAATCAAAGCCATTTCTTTATCATATTCACCAACAATGTCAGCAATACTTTTGCGGTATAAAAAACAAGATTCACATAAGTTGTGCCTGAGAAGCATGCTTGGAGAAATTTTTTGTGTGCATCCAAGTTTTCGTTTTGGGTGTCCAATATAGTTTACTTGCGCGCATACCATGCCATATTGAGGATTTGATTCTAAAAAGTTAATCATTGTTTCTAAGGCATTAGCTTCATAGTAATTATCGTCTGAAGTCCAAGTATAATAAGTTCCGCTTGCTTGAGCAAAACCGATATTAAGGGAAGTAGGTAATTTTTTATTTTCTTCATTACGGAAAATTTTAATGCGTGAATCTTTTTCAGCATATTCGCTAATTATTGTGGGAGTAGTATCAGTAGAGCAGTCATCTACAATAATAAGTTCCCAGTTGTGGTAAGTTTGCGAAAGAATGCTTTCAAGCGATTCTACAATATAGGTTTCTCCATTATAAGTTGGCAAAATAATTGAAATTAAAGGCGTGTTATTAGGCTTAGGCTTATGACTGCCAGCAGCGTTGTGCTTCAAATTTGAACAATCTTCCATAAAGAAACTCCTACTTTACATAAATCAATATCAGCGTAATCGAAATTCACAACAATCTTGCAACAAGAAAAATTATCGGTCTATTATAATCTTTTAGATTTGTTATATGAATTATATTTTTAGTAGGAAATTATTTATATTTAGCATAAATGAATAAGTAAAAATGAAAAAAGTAAAGTTTGAGCGAATTTTCTAACTATTTTGTTGTATTACAATCCTTTACTTTTATGAACTTTTCACATAGAGTCACTCTATGATAAGAACAGATAAAAAACACCATACAGAGCCATTTCTCATCAATAATGAAAACCTTCAAATTCTTTGCGAATTTATTTTGAATTATGCAGATGAATGTAAAATAGAAGTGATTAGTTACACCAATAAAGATAAAGAATTGCGCGAATTTGCTCACGTAGAAGAATTTTTTTCTATGAAAAACCTTATTTCAGGCAGAATAAGTAAATTTATTTTGAAAGGATTTAAGGGGAAAAAACAAACAATTTCGCTCGAATTTAAAAATCCAACTGTAAAAATATTTCCATATATTGAACCATTCACGCTGAAATCAAGTTTTAGCATTCAAAATGAAGATGTTTTTATTGCTTTTTCTAAAGAATATGACGAAATAATAACAAAAATTATTGATTATAGAAGAATTTCTTATAAAATTTTAT
>CAYJEN010000047.1:9312-11798 GCA_964369185.1 uncultured Desulfovibrionaceae bacterium | reverse complement strand
TTCTTCTAACTACGCATATAAGGAGTTAGTTTAGCTGCGTAGTTAGAAGAAGGTAGGAGATACATTTATCAAAAGGGGAACTTTTTCAATACTGAATCTCCTACTCAAATTTTGAGATATCAAGAGCTTTATACTAATTCATCTTGTTCCATTGGCATGCAGTCAGGATTTACATGATGACAAAGTAGATAGTTGCCATTTTTATTAATGATTTTGAACCAGCTCCAAGTAAGTAAAATTACAGGAAGAGCCATAAGCGCGCCTGAGAAGTTACCAAATATTTTCGCAACTTCAAGTCCGCCAATTGCAATAATACCAAGAGCAAGCGCACCTTGTGAAACTGCCCAACCTGCTCTGTGCCAAGGAAGAGGATCGCTACCAGGGCTCATGCGGATTGTTGCAGTTGAAGCAATAACAAAGCAACTAGAGTCAACACTTGTTGCAAGGAATATTGTTGAGAAGATTGAGTAAGCAATAAGAACAAGATCGCTGTAAGGAAGGGTTTCAAGAACAGCAATCATAGCAGCAGGGCCACCAAATTCTTTAAGAATGCTAACAGCGTCAAGAATATTGTTATGTTGAAGCCATAAGGTATATGAACCAAACACACCGTGAATTAAACAACCACCTGCGATAGTTCCAACCATACCCCATGTGATAATTTCGCGAACGGTTCTGCCACGTGAAATACGCGCTATAAATAATCCCATGAAAGGACCATAACCTGCCCAGAAAAGAGCATAGAAAATTGTCCAGTCCGCAGGGAAGTTACCCGGAGTCCAAGGGTCAGTCCAAAGTGACATAATAGTATAGTTACCAACCATTCGTGAAATACCATTTGTGAATATATTGAACAGTTCGGCAGAAGGTCCAAAAAGTCCGCCATATATAACCATTGCAAGAGCAATAGTAATATTGATATTTGAAAGAATACGAATACCGCTACCTAATCCCATATAAACGCTCACAGCTGCAATAAGTGAACTCACACCAAGGATGATAAGTTGTAGTTCAAATGATGGGTCAAGTCCAAAAACCGAAGATAATGCGTGTGCAACTGTAGGAAGTGATAAGCACATAGTAACAGCAGTGCAGAACATAAGGCCTAAAATAAAGAATACATCAATACATTTTCCAAATAAGCCTTTTGCGTTTTTTGCACCAATAACTATTTCAGATGCAGCACTGATGCGTAATAAAGGCTTCTTTTTTATGTAGAAAATATATGCAATAGGTAAAGCGGAAATAAAGTAAGTACACCAAGCATTAGGACCCCAATGTAAAAGAAGATACGCCAATGACCAATCATAAGCAGCTACAGACATCGGCTCAGCATATTGCGGAGGTGAAATTAAGTTCCATAATGGTTCGGTGATTGACCAAAACATAACTGCGCCGGCAACACCGGAACAGAAAATCATAGCAACCCAAGAAATAAGAGAAAATTCTGGTTCTTCATCTAATTCACCAAACTTCACATCTCCATAGCGTGAGCAAGCAAAGTATAAACAAACACCAATCAAAAATACTGTAAACCATAGGTAAAGCGTGCCAAAATTAGCCGCAAAAGGCTGATAAATAGCACGCATAATGTCTTCTGATGCTTTCGGGTAGAGCAGGGAAGGAATTGCAATCAACAGTATAACAGCGATTGACGGAAGTAAAATCCCCATGTCCGGTCTTAAATCATCGTTCTGGTTTTTTTTCTCTAAACTACTTTGACTCATAAACTATCCTCCATAAATTAACCTAAAAAAGTTTATTCTTTCACTTTTCTTTAATACAAGATTTGTACCAAAAATCACAAAGGCTTGATAGAGCGGTAAGTTAAGGAAACAAGACTTTAGAAATTATATAAAATGCATTATAATAAGGTATAATTAAGCGTCATATTTGTCTTGTTATGACAAATATGACGTGTTTTAGGTTTATCGACTATTCAAGGGGTAAATAAGTGATTAAAACAATCTTTTTTTGTCTTTTTTATTGAATTTGCGACAAATATGTCGTATTAATTAATCTTAAAAAAATAAAGGAGTTTGATATTTTACTGTAAGTCAAGTTAATTTTTGTTTTGGTACAGTTCTTGTATATAGAAAAGCATCGAAAAGAAATAATTTCACAAAGTGTGAAAGAATTAATAAAGGAGTTAGACTAATGAGTTTACAAAAAGCAAAAAGAGTTGCCCTAGTTGGGTTTGACTGTATGATTCCAAAACGTCTTGAAGCGTTACTCGCTGAAGGCGGACTTCCAAACTTCCGCAATTTCCTAGCAGAAGGTAGTTATATTCCTGAAGGTTACAACCTTCCTACAGTTACTCCTCCATCATGGGCTACAATTGCAACAGGCGCATACCCACGCACACACGCAGTTGAAGATTACTACTACTATCTTGAAGGTAACTCACTTGAGCATAAAAAAACTTGCCAAGGTTTTGGTTCTGAAATTGTTAAAGCTGAAACAATTTGGGATCGTTGGGATAGAGC
>CAYJEN010000047.1:0-9212 GCA_964369185.1 uncultured Desulfovibrionaceae bacterium | reverse complement strand
GTTTTGGTTCTGAAATTGTTAAAGCTGAAACAATTTGGGATCGTTGGGATAGAGCTGGTAAAAAATCATTAGTAGTTAACTACCCAATGGCATGGCCTTCACAAATGGAAAACGGTGTAGTTGTTATGGGTCAAGGTATTTCACCTGCCGAAACACGCTACCCACTTTTAGGTAACGAACACAAAGAATATCTCGCTTCTGAAAGTGTTGTTTCTACTGACTTCTATCACATGGGTGTTCAATCATCATTTGATGATGCAAAAGGTTGGTCAAACCTTCCTGAGTGTGACGAACCATTAGAAATGATTATCGATATGAAATTCAAAGAATGCGTAAACGATATCGAAAACCAAACATGGTACGGTCTATGTTGGGAAAGCGGTGACGACGGTTATGATACTTTCGCACTTTGCCCAGAAAAAGATTTCTCTAAAGCATACTGCGTATTGAAAATCGGTGACTGGAGTGAACCTATCTGTAAAGACTTCACAGTTAAAGAAGATAAAAGACAAGAAAAAGGTACATTCCGTGTAAAACTTATGACTCTTTCTGATGATGCTGAAGATTTCAAACTTTATGTATCAGGTATCGCAGGTCATACAGGCTTCGTACACCCACCAGAAGCAGCAGCTCAACTTGATCTTTCAAGACAAATCACAGCTAACGACATCGGTTTAGTAGCATACATCCACGGTGTTATCGATACTGATACAGTTGGTGAATTAGCTGGTTTCCACGCTGATTGGCTTTATCAAGTATCAGCTGACCTTATCAAAAATAACCCTGACTGGGATCTCTTCTATTTCCACTCACACCCAATTGACTGGTTCTATCATGGATGGCTTCACGAAATTGATAGCGAAGATGAAGTTATCCGTGCTAGAGCTAGAAAATTAGAACGCGATATCTACGAAAGCGAAGATAGATTGTTCGGTAAATTATTAGCACTCTTCGGTGATGAAACTCTCGTATGTATGTGTTCTGACCACGGTGCAACACCTCTTGGACCTATCTTCAACACAGCTGAAGCTCTTAAACAAGCAGGACTTTGCTCATACGAACCTAAAAAATCTGAAAACTACTGGGATATCTACGAAGAAACCGAAGGTTACAACTACGTTCTTGATGTAACAAAATCTCAAGCAGTTCCACAACGTTATATGTTCGTATACGTAAACTCAGAAAGCAAATACCCTGGCGGTATCGTAAAAGATGAAGATTATGATACAACTGTAAACAAGATCATCGATGCTCTTCTCGATTATAAACATCCAGAAACAGGTGAAAGACCAGTTCTTTTAGCAGTTCGTAAAGAAGATGCTAAAGTATTCGGTATGGGTTCAGATCAAGCTGGTGACGTAGTATACGTTCTAAAACCGGAATACATGGCTGAACACGGTTACGGTTTCCCTACAGGTGAATCAGGATGTGGTTCATTGAAAAATATGCTTACCTTCAAAGGTCCTGGAATCAAAAAAGGTTATGTATACGATCGTCCACGTTGGTTAGCTGATATCGTTCCTACTTTCTGTTACCTCACAGGAAATCCTGTTCCTGCTGATACAGAAGGTGCGGTAATCTACCAAATTATTGAAGAATAATAACGCTCCTTCTCGGTAAGAATTTTTCCTTGCTAAAGTAAGAAAAAATTCTTACCTTATAAAAAAACTCACAATATACTAAGAATTATTAAAAGGAATACTAAAATGGCAGATAAAAAAGCAATTGTATTTTATGATGCAAATCTTGATGTACAATCAGTAGAAAAAGTTGCAAAAAAAGGTGCTTACCTTCCTAACGCTTCAACAGCTCAACTCATCGAAGGATTAAAATCTTTCAAAGAAGCTTCAGTTCAATCTAGCTTCAGCGAAAGCGATAGCGCTTCATTAATCATTGCAGAAGGTGCAAGCCTTGAAGCTGTTTACGAAGCAGCTGATAGACGTACACTTGTAGTTATTGCTGGTAAAAACGGCGTTGGTTTCAGCGGTTTAGCTATTGATAAAGCAGGCACAATTGATCGTGCAGTTAGCGAATTTGATATTGCTGTAACAATTGCAACTATTGTTGACCTTGAACTTTGTAAAGAGTGCACAGGTGCTGTAATTTATCAAGCTATGAAAAACCCTAACTTAAAACTTGATGAAATCAAAAAACTTAAAGAAGCTTTAGCTCGTATGGAATCAGTTGTTGCTCGTGATAACCGTGAACCTTGGGATAAACACGACTGCGCATAGTAGAAGATTTATAAGGGTATGTTTCTAAATTCATTCTTTTGCATTTTTCCTTGAAAATCCCATAAAATCACTGAATTTAGAAATACAACCAAGTTTTTTCGAGAGAAAAGAATAAAGTCTTTCATACAAAATAAAAAGGGAAACACGTTTTATAAAAGCGGCTTTCCCTTTTCTTAAAATATCTAGGAGAGTATTATGGCAGCTACATTAGAAGTAGGTTACACCCGCGAAGGCACCAAACACGTAATTTCAACAGGCAATAAAGCACTAGGTGATATCGTTATCGATACCGATGGTATTCCAGCAGAAGAAAGAAACGGAACTGCAAAACAATTACTTTGTTCCTCAGCTCTTTTCTGTTATTGTTCAGCTCTTATGAGCGCAATGGAAGCTCGTGGCGTAGAATGCAAAGGCTTGAAAGCTAATGCAGTTTTAACAGCTGGTAACAACGATAAAAACGTTTCTCGTGTTCTTAATATCGACCTTAATGTTAACGTTGATATCGATGAAGAAGACCTTGATACATTTGAGCGTATTCAAAAAGTTATGCGTAACGGTTGCCTCGTAACAAGTTCAATTCATGATGGTATCCACATGAACTATAACCTTACCGCTGAATGCGACGAAGACTAATATTAATTAAGAGAGCCTTCGGCGACCAAAGGGAATGATTCCCTTTGGAAACCCCATTTATTTTTCCCTCGTTTCTCGGAAAAAATGAAATAGGTTTTTCAAAAAATTATTTCCTCTACTAGTGGAGGAAATAATTTTTTTAAAGTTTTATACTTTTTCACGTCATTCCAATTCAATCATAAATTGGATAGAGGTTACATAAGCACTAAGAAATTAAATATTTTTTCTTGCTAAGTTTTTTTCTTGTACTTCTAAGTCTGGTAGATTATTCATCTTCATAAGATTTCTATATCTCTCAAGAACAAGATTAATCCCTTTTGCATGCGCTGATAAAACATTTGCATAATAGAGTAGTAATGAGCGTGATGAGAGGGTCTGTAACTCGCAAGAAAGGTAATTTTGGAAGCTAGTAATGCCCTCCGGTGGAGTGATATGTGGATATTTATGAGTTGATTCAATATACCAAGCTTTTTCAATTTCTATAATTTTATCCAAATATTCATTAAAGTTAGTACGCTGAATAAGATTTTCCATAAGACCATATTTTTCTGTCATTATATTACGACCTAATTCTTTAGCTTCAAGTAAATCTTTATAATAAGAATCTAGAAATTCAGTGCTTTGAACACTATGAGTCATACGTCGAGCAGCACAAAAAGCATTGGGATTTTCTTGACATACAGAATAACCTCTACTTTTTACAGCTAGAAAAAATTCTAATTCTTCTTTTATAATAGAATTTATAAGATTGATATTCATTATATTACCTTCTACTTATCTATTAAAATTTATAGTTATTCTGCCATTTCAGGAAGATTTCTAAGCTGAGGAAGAGTAATTCTACTTTGAACTTGACTTGCATGCGCAAGGAGCCATGAATCTTGAATAGTAGAATAACCTTGATTTTGCAGATAACTCGTTATTATTCTCGCATGATTTTCAATACAATCAATAGCTTGATTAATAGATGACCAATTTGTATCTGCAAGCGTATTAAGAGTTGCTAAAGTTTCGCTTGAAAGAGTTGGTAATGCTTTTAACGCAGTTGGAGCCCATTTATAGAAAGGCATATATTTTTTATTGCAAAGAAATGCAAAAGAAAGGGCTGCTTCTGTAAATTGTTTAATGCAAAGGTTAGATGCGATTTTATCATTTCTTTTTACAGTACGCAGAAGATTATATTGACCGGACTGTGCCATTATTGCGAGTCGAGCGGCCATTTTTTTTAGTCGAATATCTTCAGGATAGTAAGCGAGTAGTGCATTTCTGAAATTAGTGAATTTCATGCTTGGGTCGTGAAAGACTTCACCATTAGTTGCAGTAGCAAGAAAATGTTCAGGAATTTGTCTCCATTCATTCAAAGTTTGTGGTGGATGAGTCAGACCGGTATATTTTTTGTAAAAATATTCAATACTTATAAGCCCAAGTCTATCCATTCGCATAGCTTTATTCATACGAGTTGGATAATTATTATAGCTTGTTGGAAGTTGGGATAATATTTTTTCTATATCATTTTCCCATATATTTTTTTCTTGTTCCGGCAACCAGATACAAAAAGCTGCGCCAAAGTCGTGATCCCTTGAAATTTCATCATCATATCCGAAGCATTCAGAGCCTTCACCAATAAGTCCAACAGCAATTTTATTCAGTAAATTAGGGGTTTGTGATTTTATTAGTGGCAAAGCTTCATTTTCAAAAAAATCTTTAGAGAGAGAAAGTCCGAACATTATTTGCCTCGTATTGTTTTTTTATTTTAGAAAAACTTAGAAATTATAGCTTGAATCTCTTGAAATTTTAATCAGCACTTCCGTAACAAATTTTGCATCGTTACAGCTAGTCCAGTAATCCACAACATAGCGTTCATGTGTTTCGCTATCTAGCTTATATTTATTTTGTTTTGCCCACTGGAAAATTCTGTTATACGTTTCAGGTAGGTTTGCATGCGAGCCAATATGATAACAGCTTACAAATAAACTATTACCAAAAATAAACTCTTCTTCAACTTTAGCTGAGATTATACCTTCCTGCATAATACGTATATTTTGATTTTCTTTAAAACTTACCCTATCGTCAATTGATTTATAAGTAATAATTACAGGGCCTGTTATTGCATTACCTATAGTTTCTAGGTAGTTAGTCCATTCAATGTTAATAATATCATTTTTAGAATTTGCAATAGATTCTTGATCTTGGAATAACAAAGTTTGTGCAGGGAGATACTTCACTGAAATTTGTTGAATATCATTATTAATAACCATTTCAGCTTCAGAAATAAGTTTATACCAGTCTTGAATCGCAATATTTTTTCTACGAATTTCTTCTTGCTCAACTTCAAGTTCTTTCATTTTTGTTTGAAAGCATTCTTTTGTGCGAGCATAGGCATTTGGTAAGTTTTTATAAAGCAATTCAGACATTTCACTTAGTGAAAAGCCCATTTGTTTATAATATTTGAGAACCGGAATTATAAGTAAAGTGTCGTGAGTATAGTAACGATAGTTATTAAAATCTTGCCTTTGCGATGGAATAAGACCTATAGAATCATAATATCTCAAAGTTTTTTTTGAAATATTACAGATTTCACTCATTTCACCTATAGAATAACTATTTTTTATTTTCATACATCACTCACATAAAACAAATTTAATCTTTCTAAAAAAGTAACACATTTATAGAAAAAAAAGAAGTACTTTTATTTTAGTTCAGATTTTAGTTCTTCTAATTCATCATGTGTTTCAAGATTAATTAGTTGGAAATTTTTTACTCCGGCATTTTCTAGAAATCGCTTTGCTCTTTCAAAGTGCTGTTCGTTTTTTTCTGTATAAGTGATCACACCTATAGTTTTTTTATTGAAAAGTGGGGCAAATAAAGGAGGAAGTAAGCATGACCTTTGTTCTGCTGAAATCACCATAAGTATAATTTCTGCATCGAATGACGCAGTTATCAGCGAATTTAAGCACCATTTTTTTTCTAAAAATTCACTTGGAGTGTTGATAAAATTACCATAATATTCAACAGCCATCATCTTTTTTAGTCTAACAGGTGCATCGCTCAGAATTTGAATCAGCTTTTCTTTACCCGATCCATTTTCCCCTATAAACAGAACTTTCTTCATTATGTCCTTGTAAGTTCAACACAATTATAAGATAACTTTGAACTGAAATACTCTTTTATTGAAACAAGAGCCGCTTCCACACTTGCAATATCCCCAACAAACAACAAAGATCCACCGAATCTATCTAAAAAGCCAATGTCAACTTGAGCCGCTTTAGTAGCAATATCAGCAGCAATAATAACTCCTTCGTAAGGTGTAATTGTCATTATGCCAATAGCCTCGCCACTTTCTTCCAGCCCGAGTTTCATATACAAGCTTTTATGAGGACTCGCAATTACATGGAGCAAAGTAATCTGTTTACCGGGAACAGACTCCTGTATAATCCTATTCAATATTTCCATATTTTTTCCTTGATTGTTGATGCCTTCGGCGACCAAAGGGAATGATTCCCTTTGGAAACCCCATTTATTTTTTCCTCGTTCCTTGGAAAAAATGAAACTGGTTTTTCAAAAAAACTATTTCCTTTATCATCAAAGTAAACAAGTCTTTTGAAATATAAAATTTTGTATCAACACCACCCATATCTAAAGCATTTCCGCTGAATTAAGTGTGTTGAGAATTAAAAGTTTTTTAAGGAAAGGGTGAGGGGTGGCTGGGGGAAAGGGGAAAACTCAACGTGGGAAAAGTTCCCTTTTCAAAAGTTTTGGTTTTCCCTCTCCCCCAGTGGTTTTCCCCTCTCGAAAAATTCCCTACGCTAAAATTTGAGCTTTTAGTTCTTCACTTGGAGATGGAATAACTACGTGTGAGAGCACAGGTCCACTAAGACCAACACCTTTCACACCTGCATCTACTGCGGCTTGAACGGAAGCAACTTCACCTGTCATAACAACAAAAGCTTTTCCTGCAAGACCCGCGGCAAAGCGAACTTCAAGAATTTCAACAGCTGCAGCTTTAGCAGCCGCATCAGCAGCGAGAATACCTGCTGAAGATGTGCAAGTTTCAATAACTCCGAGTGAGTTAATTTTTGTGCCAGATGAAACGCCTGTAAGAGCAGGGATAACATCTTCATGTACACTTGAGAGAACGAATGAATCAACAACCATTTCTCCGCCTGCAAGAACACCTGTTTGAACTGAACTTTGAACAGCTCCTGTATCTCCTGTGATAACAATGAGATATCTACCAGGGCAAGTAGTTCTGGCGAAAACAAGCTCTACATTAGCAGACTTCACCATTTCATCAGCAGCATACATACCTTGAGCAATGCTGTTTAGTTCAAGACAACCTATAGTTTTTAATCTCATATTAACACCTATTTATTTGTAATACAGACGATACCGTCTTTAATTGATTCAACAACACCGTTAATGCTTGCATGGATACGTGCTGCCATTGCATTATCAGGGATTTCACCTATAACGTCGCCACAAGAAACTCTATCTCCAACGTTTACAAGACAATTTGTCGGCGCACCTATATGTTGTTTTAGTGGAATATAAACTGTTTTAGGTTCAAAATTACCAGCAAAGGTTGGATGAGTATCGTAAGGGGTAAGTGCTAGACGTTGAATCAATCTTGCTGTTGGGATACGACGTTCACTTCTGAACACACTTGCGTTGAATTCAGTTTTTGTGGTTTCCCAACGAACATTATTTTTCATAAGAACTTGCTTAATTTGAGCATTTACTTCTCTAGGAGAAACGCCCATTGGGCAAGAGAATTTTTCACATACACCGCACTCTGAGCAGAGAAGAGCTTCTTTAGCAACTTCAGTATCGAGTTCTTGCTTATTGAGAACTCTCATAAGCTTATGCGGATTTAATGAGTGACCCAAAAGTTTACGTGGGCACAAATCTGTGCAACGCGTACATTGACAACAAATACTATTAGTTATCTGACGAGTTCTTTCAGCAGTCATAGTTTTTTGAGCAACTACGTTATGATTACTTGGAAGAACAAGAAGACCACTTGTTGTTTTAGTAACTGGTTGATAAATATCAGGAAGTACGCGTCCCATCATAGGTCCGCCATCAACAACTTTATAATCGTCGATTTTCACTCCACCGGCAAATTCTAAAACTTCAGCAACGCAAGTTCCAACAGGAACACGAACTACCATAGAACGACCAACTTCGCCCTCTACAGTGAGATACCTATGAGTTACCGGTTTATCTTCAAGTGCATAAGCAATATTGTAGAGAGTTTCTACGTTACAAACAACTGCGCCAACTTGAAGAGGGAGTCCACGTTCAGGAACAACTTTACCTAAAACTTCGTAAAGCATTACTTGCTCGTCACCGGCAGGGTAAAAGTCGTCCAAAACAAAATATGTGATATTGTGGGAACTTTCATTTGCAAGTGCCGCTTTAATTGACTCTATTGCGTGATGATGCTTACCCTTTAAGCAGATAATACCTTTGCTTGCTTCTGTGCAATCCATAACGGCTTTGAGCCCTGTTATCACTCTTGCTATTTCAGCTTCCATTAGGTAAGGGTCGCTCATCAAAAGAGGTTCGCAAGATGCGCCGTTTACAAGCACTGTCTCGACTTTTGCGTCAGCCTTAATATGTGTCGGTAAACCGGCTCCACCGGCTCCAACTACACCCGCACTACGGATTTTATCTACAATCATATATCCTATCTCTTTTTTTGGTTTTTTTCGAGAGGGGGAAACCACTGGGTGAAAGAGAAAACTGCACTTTTGAAAAAGTGAGTTTTCCCGTCAGGCAAGCCTGCTCACTCAGCCCCCCTCTCCCTTTCCTTACAAAACTTTTAATTTCACCGCTTTAGAACGTCTCATAATTATAAAGTTATGAGTGGCGGTGAGAGAAATTTGTGGAGACTATTCTTGAATTCTATTCTGAAATACAAAGAATCATTAAAAGGAAGTCTTACTATCTTATTTAGTTATGTTGCAATATAATAATTAGTTTTTCAGGAAGGGTAAGTTTGAGGCACATCAATCTAATTTATAGTTTATAAAGAAGAAGTCTACTTATTTTAGTTCAATACAGTCCTAACTTAAAGAAAAACTCTTTATTTTGACGCCTAAGGAAATAATTTTCTTGAAAACCTTTTTCCTTTTTTTCGACATAGGAGGAAAAAGAAAAGGGGTTTGCAAAGGGAATCATTCCCTTTGCCCGTCGGAGACAAATTAGATTCATGTAAGTTTGAGGGGGGAAAACTCATTTTCGATTCAAAAATGGGGTTTCCCCCCTCAAGTAAAACTTAGTATAACTATGCTTTAGCTTTTGGAAGAATCATTTCTACTTCTTCGTGTGGGCGAGGGATAA
>CAYJEN010000046.1:0-12163 GCA_964369185.1 uncultured Desulfovibrionaceae bacterium | reverse complement strand
TTATATCTGAGATATAAATATATATGGAGAACCTAATGGCACGTAGAAGTGATCATACTCGCGAAGAACAAACAATAATGGCTGTTGAAGCCGGAAAAAACATTATAGCAACTGAAGGATTTAATAAGTTTAGTGCAAGAAAAGTTGCTAGAGCAATCGGCTATACAATTGGTACAATCTATAACATCTTTGAAAGCCATGATCATCTAATTCTTAGCATTAATGCTGCCACATTAGATGAAATGTCTTTAGAGCTTACAAAAAAAATCAGTTCCTTAGAGAATCCTATTGGCACAATTAAGGACGTAGCAGATACTTATATTGATTTTGCAGATACTAACTATAATCGCTGGTCAGCGCTTTATGAGCACACCCTACCACAAGAGGTAACTTATCCGGACTGGTATCAAGAAAAAGTGGATGGAATACTTGGATCTGTAGAAAAACTTCTTCTACCATACTTTAATGGTGATGAGAAAAAAGCTTTGGATTCTGCACAAATTTTATGGGCAGGCGTTCATGGAGTTTGTCAACTTGGATTAACAAAAAGATTGCAAAATCTAAAAAAAGAAGAAATACGTACACTCGCACATACATTTATTGATAACTATGTCAAAGGTTTATCTGCGTAATTTTTCGATTGTTATAAGTCAGTAGATATATTTTAGGGAAAGCTTACTAATAGTAACGCTTTCCCTAAACTTTTAATATATTCTATTTAGTGGTTATTTTTTGAACTTTCTATATCAGTTCTTTGTGAAACATAGTTAATATCAGTATTACCGTTGAAGAGTTGATAATTATTTTTTCCGTGTTTTTTAGCGGAGTAGAGGGCAACATCAGCATTATGATATAACTCTTTATATATAGTGCCATGTTCAGGATAAAGGGCTACGCCAATACTTGCTGATATTTCAACAGATTTTCCATTCTTTTCATAAAACTTATGGAATTGTTTAAGTATTTGATTACATTTTTCTTCCAATCTTTTTTCAATGGTTGTATCTCGCATAAATACGAAGAATTCATCTCCACCGATTCGCCCTACTATATCATTTGATCTGAATAAATTCTTTAGGAAAGTAGCTAGTTCCTTGATAACTTCATCACCAAATTGATGCCCAAAAGTATCGTTTAGCTGCTTAAAATTATCTAAATCAATAATTATTAGAGTATGTTGATGGACGTCAACTTTTGAACTAGTAATAATCTTATCGATAAGATATTCAGTAGTACCTTTATTGTAAATGTGTGTAAGAGAATCAAGTTCTGATTTCATTTTTAATAGTGCGGCTTCTCTTTCTTGAGCATCTATATCTTCCATGAATCCTAGTGCTTTATCGTAAATTTTTCCTTTTATACCGGATGAAATAGGCACAGCGGAAAAGATGCACCAAACAAAGTGCCCATCATTATGTTCTACACGAACTTTTACATCTGAAATTTTCTTACCGTGTTTTAACTGTTCTAAGTGTTCACGCGCAGTTTGAAGGTCATCTGGGTGGATAAATTGATGGAAAACTTCGTTTGATATTGATAATACTGATTGTTCGCGATTAAAAATTTCTTTAAGTTTGCCGGTAACTTTTACTTGGTCACTTGCGAAGTCCCATTCAAGAATAAATTTATTAGTTTGCTCAGAAACAAATCTGAAGTTCTTTTCACTAATTTCAGCGTATCTTTTAAGACCTCTTTGCGAGCGATAAACCCAAAAAATTAAAATAATGAAAATAGCTGAAATATTTAATACAGCAAGAACGGTAGTTTTTAAATCATTATTTATTTCTTCTGCAATAAGTTCTTGCGGAACAACAGAGTACATTATCCAATTATTTATATCTATTGGAGAGTAGTAGGCTACTCTTTCCTGATCACCCGCTACATACCTTGTAAGACCTTCAGTTCTATTTTTAAATGATCCCAATAAATCTTCAATTTTATAGCCATCTACAAGGTCAATGACACTAAAAGCTTCATGGAAAAGAACATCCATAGCAATCATATTTTTTGCATTGCTTGCCGCAACATATTTTCCATGTGAGTCAATTACGTGATAATAGCCGCCAAGATCATAAAAAATAGCATTAAAACTTTCTGAAAGATTTTCAGTGGTAACAATGCCCACAATATATGCAATAAGGTTATTTTCTTCATCAAGAAGTGGAATATTTATAGCAACAACATCTGTTTGAGCGTATTTATCATAATAAACATTGGTGATATATGTTTCTTTACTTTGCATTTCAGGTGTAAAGTGGTAATCAGCAATAGATATTTTTTCACCATTGGTGATGTATGAGCCTCCGTTTGGAAGAACAACAGCAACTTGAGAAAAATCTTCTAATAAAACAAGATTGTTGAGTGCTGCTTCAAAGTCAACGTGTTTATAGCCAGAATTTTTTGAAAAATCGCCTGTTATTTTAAGAAAGTTGATATATTTTTGAAAAAGAATTTCTACCGCGTTAGCGTTATTGTGTGCAACAGATGTTAGTGTTGACTCAAAATCTTGAACTTCTTCATTATTCATCTGTAAAATAAAAAATGTAGCAGAAGTTACAAGCCAAGCGATGAGAAGTAGAATAACAAGTAAATATTTTATATTTCTTAGCTTATAGATAGAGTCTTTCAAGGTACTACCTCTGAAGTTAGTGATGCAAATGAAAAGAAGAAAAAACTTAAGTACTTAAATTGTAGTGAGATAAAGTTATATTTTTTCACTGTATATTTTCTAATAAATAATTTTACGCATATATGGAATAAAAGTAAAGTGTTTTATTAAAAAAATAAAGAAATTTTGTTTTTTTAAAAGGCTATTTTATTTGCTTGACAATTTAAAAAAAATTTACTATTTTCTTTTTTCGAGTTCTGAAGAACTCATGTGTGGACTCATAGCTCAGTTGGCAGAGCACTCGGCTCATAACCGATCGGTCCAAGGTTCAAATCCTTGTGGGTCCACCACCAAAGAAAATTACAAAGTCCCAAATCGTTCTTAAAACGGCTTGGGACTTTACTTTTTAAATCTACCTAAAATTCTATAAAATAAAAAAAGTTCCTTATCTTGAAGACACACGAAAAAATTTTTTATAAATTTTTATTACTTTCTAACGAGGAAGAGCCAAAGATATAAGGCGACCAAAGAGTATTACTCTCTTTGGTCGCCAAAATCAAAAAAGATAAAAATTTACTTAGCTTTTTTCTTGCTGGAGTAGCGATCTTGAGCTGTAAGCACCGTTTTTCTTAGTCTGATTGAGAAAGGAGTTACTTCAACGCATTCGTCATCTTTTACGAAGTGTAAAGCTCTTTCAAGGGTCATAGGACGAACCGGAGTAAGTTGAACGTTTTCATCTTTACCGGAAGCACGCATGTTTGTAAGTTTCTTTTCTTTAGAACCGTTAACATCAAGATCGTTTTCACGGTTATGTTCACCGATGATACGTCCTTCGTAGAGAGGCTCACCAGGAACAACAAAAAGTTCACCACGTGGTTCAAGGTTATAAAGACCATAAGCAACAGCGTCACCGTTTCTGTCAGCAACTAATGAACCTGTAAGACGTGAAGAGAATTCACCTCTGTGTTCTTCATAACCGGCAAAAGAAGAGTTCATAATTCCAGTACCTTTGGTATCGGTAAGGAATTCATCTCTGTAGCCAATAAGAGCTCGTGCAGGCACTGAGTAGGTCAAACGTACACGACCTGTACCATTGTTGATGCAAGATACCATACGGCCTTTACGAATTGAAACTTTTTCAGTTACAATACCCATGAAAACTTCATCACAGTCTACATGTAAATCTTCGATTGGCTCAAGGAGTACGCCATTTTCTTCTTTGAAAATAACTTGAGGTCTACCAACAGTAAGCTCGAATCCTTCACGGCGCATAGTTTCAACTAAAATAGCCATTTGGAATTCACCACGTCCTTTTACAAGGAAGGTTTCTTTTTCGGTTGAGTCCTCAACCTTAATAGCGACGTTGGTAAGCATTTCTTTATCAAGTCTTTCACGAATTTTACGGGATTGAACAATCTTTCCTTCACGGCCGGCAAGAGGTGATGTATTTATACCAAAGCGCATAGCAACTGTTGGCTCATCAACGCGAATTCTTTCGATTGTACGTGGATTTTCTTTTGTACAGATGGTATCACCGATAGTTGCATCTTCAATACCTGCCATAACAACAATGTCACCAGGGAAAGCTTCTTCAACGTCTGTAAGGCTAAGACCTGAATAAACTTGAAGTTTAGTTGCTCGGAGTGATTTGTGTGAACCATCTTCAGTAATACAAATAAAGTTTTCTTTTGTGCGTGCAACACCGTGACGAATACGCCCGATAGCAAGTCTTCCAAGATAGTCAGAATAGTCAAGATCAGCCACAAGCATTTGGAAAGGTTCGCTTGCATCGTAGCTAGGTGCAGGGATATGTTCGAGGATAGTATCAAAGAGAGGATCGAGGTTGATTTGTTCGTCGTCGATGTTTTTCATAGCAACGCCGTTTCTACCGATTGCGTAGAGAACAGGGAATTCAACTTGTTCATCAGTTGCGTCAAGGTCGATGAAAAGGTCGTATAGTTCTGAAAGAACTTCGTCAGCTCTTGCATCTTTTCTATCAATTTTATTGATAACTGAGATAACAGGAAGGTTGAGGTCTAAAGTTTTTTTCAAAACGAAGCGAGTTTGTGGAAGAGGGCCTTCTGATGCATCGCAAAGAAGGATAACACCGTCAACCATTGAAAGTGCGCGTTCAACTTCACCACCGAAGTCGGCGTGGCCTGGGGTATCAATGATGTTAATACGAACGTCGCCACGAACAACGGCACAGTTTTTAGCGGCAATGGTGATTCCGCGTTCGCGTTCGAGATCCATCTTATCCATTACACGGTCATCGCCTTCTTGATCTTCGCGGTAAATTCCGCTTTGTCTGAACATTGCGTCAACAAGTGTTGTTTTACCATGATCAACGTGTGCAATGATGGCAATGTTTCTAATTTTTTCATTTTTAGTGAATGTATTCAAAGTTTTATCCTCTGTTTATTCTTTTTTTAAAAAACCGTCTTGAAAGAGTAGACGAACAAAAAAAAATGCGTTATAGTTTTTTCATAAAATAAATTTGCAAAAAATTTTACTTTACCCCTTAAGCAATTTGAAAATAGCTCGTAATAGTTAAAGAAGTCAAGTAAAGAAACACTATCAAAAAAATTTTAATTTTTTCTGAGGTTAATTATGGATTTAGCTACCCTTGGCGGTATTATTATCGGATTTGGTCTTGTTATCGGTTCAATCATGATAGGACCACAACCGGGCGGATTCTTTGATGCTCCATCAATAATGATTGTTGTTGGTGGTTCTTTTGCGGCTGTTTTGATTGCTTTTCCACTAGAGCAAGTGCTCTCAGCTTTTAAGGCGGTAGGAAAAACATTCGTTACAAAACGTACTAACCCTAAAGAAGTTGTGGAAACAATGGTTAAAGTTGCTGAAATTAGCCGCCGTGAAGGTATTTTGGCACTTGAACGCTTGCAAACGGATAATCCACTTCTTAAAAAGGCAACTCAATTGATTGCTGACTCAGCAGATCCTTCCCTTATCCATGATACCTTGATAATTGAAATTTCTTCAATGAAGAAACGACATGGTATCAATATTGCCGTGATGGAACGTCTTGGCGGTATTGCTCCTGCTATGGGTATGGTAGGAACCTTGATTGGTTTGGTGCAGATGCTTTCAAACTTGAGTGATGCTGCGGCTCTTGGGCCTGCTATGGCGGTTGCTCTTATTACAACTTTCTACGGTGCACTCACTGCTAACCTAATCTTTAACCCTTTTGCCTCCAAGCTTAAACAACGTTCAGTGCAAGAAGAATTGACATTGCAAATTGTTTTTGAGGGAGCTCGCTCTATCCTTGATAACAATAACCCACGCTTTGTTTATGAAAAACTTTCATCTTACTTGCCACCAAGTGAACGTGAAGCATCTGACAAGAAATAAAAGTAACCTTAAATTAAATTGAGGATAATACTATGGCTGATATGATTGAAGAAGATGAAGAAGGGAAAGTTGACGAGTCGTGGCTTGCTACGTTTGCAGACTTATCTACATTACTTCTAACCTTCTTTGTGTTGCTTTACTCAATGTCGTCAGTTGATGCAAAGAAGTTTGATGCTACATTTTCATCTATTCGTGGAACATTCGGCGGTAATGAAATGGAGTTTCTAAAGTCTAGAGAATCGCAAGAAAGTGAAGCGGATTTTGTTGAACAATCTGTTCGTATCCGTGAAGAAATTCTTGAACAACAAAGAGAAATGTATAACCAAATTAGGTCATTTATTACTCAGCAAGCTCTTGAAAATGAAGTTACCGCTATCTTTGATAATGGTAAAATCATCTTGCGTGTGCCAAATGATATTCTCTTTGGTAAGGGAAGTGAACTGCTTTCAGCCAGAGCTGAGAAAGCTCTAAAAGCCTTATTGAGTATCTTCCATGAAAAAAGAGACCAGAAAATTAATATTAAAGGCTACTCTGATAACTCACCAATTCCGCAGGGTTCGCGTTTTTATGATAACTGGGAACTTTCAGCACTGCGTTCTGTAAATATTTTAAGATATTACTTGAACGAAGGAATTGAATCACATAGAATAACTGCAACCGGTATGGGTTCACTTGATCCTCTTTTCCCGAATACAACGGAAGAAAATAAAGCGAAAAACCGTAGGGTTGAATTTGTTCTAGAACTTGATAGTGAAGAAAAATAGTATTACACTGACTATGGAGTATATATGTCGCTTGATTTCCATTATGAAGTAACAAGTAACCCAAGAATGAGCTATAGAATAGCATATCCTGGTATGGGTGCGCGTGTTGTGCCGGATAATGTTACAACTAGTGTTGTAAACATTAGCTCAACCGGTATTGCTCTTGGTTATTTTGCCAGTAATAGACGTATTGGTGATGAATTTACTGTCGATATACTGATAAATAATAAGGTTCTTCTTTCAGGCTTACGTGTTCGCCTTGTACATATTGATAAAAATATGAAATTCTTGGGTTGTGAATATGTTGAATGTTCACGCTCTCAAGAGAAAAAACTTGATATCTTTATTCTGAAACTACAAAAATATGAAGTTGCAAAGTATAAAAGATTACAAAAACAACAAGAAGAAGAACGAAGTAAAGCAAACTTTGAAGCAGATTTAGAAAGAACCTCCGATGAGCTTGATGTGAAAGACTATGAGCGCACCGGTGTTTCTATCTATGAAAGAGAAAGTAAAAAGTCGTAAATTTTATAACTGAGGTTGTATGGGAGATATCCTATTAATACGCGTAAGCGTATCTACTTATGATGAGAGTGATGTTAAAAAACGTTACCCTCTCTTAAGTCGTATGGTCTGGCCGGTGCAAGATAAATTTATTCCGGCTGCTCAACAATTTGGTTTGCTAGAACTTATTACAACACTTTCAGAATCATTAGAATTTGCAAAGTGGTCTGACAAAACAAAAGATTTGTTGCGTCCTCACGTTCTTGAATTAGTAGATAGACAAAAAAAACTTAATGAATATATTCTTTCTTGGCAACCTAAAGAAGCTAATGCTCTTTCATTTGAAATAGAAGAGAATCTTGACAGAATAGAAAAATTAATAAAAACTGAAAATGTCGAAGAAGCAAAAGCTTAATCGATATAACATATAAGGAATTTGTAATGTTAAATAAAGTTATGATTATAGGTAGATTAGGACAAGATCCGGAAATGCGTTATATGCAGTCAGGTGATCCAATAGCAAACTTAAACGTTGCTACAAGCGAATCTTACCGTGACAGAGAAGGAAATAAGCAAGATAAAACCGAATGGCACAGAGTAGTAGTGTTCGGAAAACAAGCTGAAAATTGTAATAATTACCTCAGAAAAGGTAGCCAAGTTTATATTGAAGGTAGTCTTCAAACCCGTAAGTGGCAAGATAAACAAGGGGTTGACCGCTACACTACAGAAATAAATGCTAGAAGTGTTCAGTTCTTAGATAGTAGAAGATCAGAAGGTGGTGCACCAAATCAAGGTGGCTATGCTCCTCAACAACAGCAATCATATAACCAACAACAAAGCTCAGAAGATTATGGTTCACCATTCCCAAGTGAAGCATCTTCACTCGATGATATGCCATTCTAATTTTATAGGCTAATTGAGTAAAATATAATTGGCAAGCTTTTTGCATTATATCCTATATTATCGAAATCTATTAAGATAAAACGTCACATTGTTGACGGAGAATTATTCTTTCGGAGCATTTATGGAACTTCAAGGACATCAAAAAACAGCAGTACTTTTATTGGCTCTAGGTGATAAATTTACCGCCGAAATTTTTAAAAGAATGGATAGACGTGAAATAACGGCTATCTCCAAAGCTATTTTTGAACTTGAACCGGTTCCGAAAGAAGACGTAGAAGCAGTTCTTCGTGAGTTTCACGGTGAGCTAGTGTCAACTCAAGATTCAGTTATGGGTGGCCAAGAGCAGCTTAGACGTATGCTTGCTAAAAACCTTGATTCTGATACTGCAAAATATATCATGGATACACTCAATCTTGAAACAGGGCCTGTACCGTTTAGAGAGCTTGAGCGTGTAAGTCCTAAACTTCTTTCACAATTATTACGTAACGAACATCCGCAAACACTTGCTTTAATTTTGGGTCATCTAAACCCTGATCAAGCAGCTCAACTTCTTCAATTATTACCTTCAGGAGTGCGTGCAGAAGTTGTTATGCGTTTGGCTAGACTAGAAACTGTTCCGCAAGAAATGCTTTTAGAAGTTGATAGAGTTCTTCAAAATCAGCTCATTGCAATGGGTGGTAAAGAAGGTAAGAAAGTTGGTGGTGTTCATGCTGCTGCTGAAATCTTGAACCAAGTAGAGCGCGCAACTGAAGAAGAAGTATTGAGCGAAATTGAAGAAGAATCAGCACAAATGGCTGAAGATATTCGTAATCTTATGTTCGTATTTGAAGACTGTAAAGTGCTTGATGATAAATCAATGCGTGAAGTTCTTAAAGATGTTAATAATGATGATCTTACAATGGCTCTTCGTGGTGCATCAGATGAACTTAAAGAGAAATTCTTCCATAATATGTCAGAGCGTGCAGGACAGATGATTCAAGAAGAACTTGAATTTATGGGACCTGCTAAACTTTCAGATGTTGAAGCTGCTCAACAGAACATTGTACGTGTTGTGCGTGCATTGGAAGCTGCAGGTAAAATCGCAATAGCAAGAGGTTCTGGAGATGTCTTTGTCTAACCCCGGAAAATTGATAAAAAAAAATTCGATGAAATCGTCAGAAAATAAAGCTGATGACAAAAAAGATGGTAAAAAAGTTGGTACTATTTATTTAGGACCATCACAATCTCTTGAGTCGAATCTTGAGAAGATTCTTGGTGAAGGCCATTCTAATGCGCTGATTAAAAGTGCAGAAGAAGAGTACATGGATAGAGTGAAAGAAAAGGCTCTTGTAAAAGTCAAGTCTTTACTTTTGCGTGCAGAAGAACGTGCACAAGCGATTATCGATGAAGCAATAACAAAGGCTCAAGATATTAATATTGAAGCAAATTCATTCAATGAAAATGTGAAAGCTTTACAAAAAGAAGCAGAAAATTCACTGCGTGAAGCAGAAAATATGAAACTTACAGCCTATGAAGAGGCATACAATTCAGGTCTTCATCAAGCGCAAGAAAGCCTTATTCAAGCAAAAGATGAACTCACCAGAGCAACCTCCTATACATTGCTATCCATTCATGAACAATGTATAACTATATTTAATTCTTGGAGAAAAGATTTATCAGAATTACTCCTTGAAGCTGTAGAAAAATCTACCGGTTACATGCTCACAAATGATAAAGCCGCTGTTCTGCAAGCTGTGCTCGAGCGCAGCGTAAATGCTTTGTTAGATAAGCGTGAGTATCAAATAAATGTGCACCCAAATGATGCCCAAATTTTGACTGAAATTTTAGAGCATATGCATAAAAGATATATTGATAGTCGCCGCTGGACATTAGTAAAAGATGCAAGCCTTGAAGAGGGTAGCATTGTTCTGGAAAGTCCTTCCGGTTTGATTAGAAATACAGTTGAAAATAGATCAAGCGTTGTTACAGAGATTTTGAGCCAACTAACTCTTCCGCTTTCAGATGCAGATCAAACTGCTTATGATGCTATTACCGAAACTTTGGTTACTCAAGCAAAAATGTCAAACATTCCTTTGAATGAAGAAGATGAAGTTTCTCATGCTGAAGATGTTGCTCAAGCAAATCCAAGCTCGAAAGCTGTTGAAAATATTTCTCAAGTAGAAGAAAATCAACCACAGGCAGAAGCTGTTGAAACAGTGAACAATGCTCAAGTAAGTGAAGAACCGAAAGAGCCGACTGAAAAAGATATAACACAAGCAGCTATTAATCAAGAAGCTCTTCAAATGGTTGAAGATTTACTTACTTTTAATGAAGAAAGTGATGAATCTGAAAAAACTCCAAATAGTGAAATAGCCAGTGAAATTTCTGAAGAATTGAGTGAAGAACTCCAAGCACAAATTGCAAAAGCTTCTCAAGAGATTGATTTTGAAGAAGCCGAAAATTTAGAACCTTCTGAAATTTCAGAGGAAGAAAAAATAAATGAGCAAGTTGTTGAAGAAGAACTTCAAACTCAAATTGAAGAACCTCAAGCTGAAAAAGTAGCTGAACCTAAAAAGAAAGTAAGATCGACAGCTAAAAATAAAGCTGATAAAGATTATACTCCTGAATTGGCTGACGAATTATTAAGTGAAATGGGATTTTAATATAAAAAGGATTTAATATGGCTCTAGAACCTAAAGCTTGTACACAAATGCTTAAACAAGCAGAACCTATTGAAAGCTATGGTAAAATCAATAAAGTAGTTGGTTTAATAGCTGAGGGTTCGGGTTTAAACTTATCTCTTGGTAATGTGTGTCATATTATTCCTGACGATATAAATACTGAAGAAGTAGCGGCAGAAGTTGTTGGTTTTAAGGATGGTAATTTGCTTCTTATGCCTTATGGTGAAATGCGTGGTGTTCGCCCTGGTTCTTTAGTAAAAAACTCTAGTATGCCACCGCTTTACCCTGTAGGGCATGGTCTTCTTGGTCGTGTACTTGATGCATTTGGTGAACCTCTTGATAATAAAGAAAAAGTTCAATACGAAGGCATGGTTCCTATTTATGCCAGCCCACCACCACCTTTATCTCGCCCAAGAATCGACACTCCATTAGATGTTGGAGTGCGCTCAATTAACTCACTTTTGACACTTGGAAAAGGGCAACGTGTGGGTATTATGGCTGGTTCCGGTGTGGGTAAATCAACACTCATGGGTATGATGGCTCGTAATACCGAAGCACAAGTAAACGTACTTGCTTTGATTGGTGAGCGTGGTCGTGAAGTATTAGAATTTATTGAAAAAGACTTAGGACCTGAAGGAATGGCACATTCTGTTTTGATTGTTGCAACCTCAGATCAGTCAGCATTAGTTCGCCAAAGAGCGGCTTATGCGGCAACAGCAGTTGCAGAATATTTTAGAGATCAAGGACTTGATGTTCTCTTGATGATGGACTCCGTCACCCGTTTTGCAATGGCAGGGCGTGAAGTTGGTCTTGCAGTTGGCGAACCACCGACGACTAAAGGCTATACTCCAACCGTTTTTGCTCAATTGCCAAAACTTTTAGAAAGAACTGGTCGATCAGAAAGCGGAACAATCACAGGTATTTATACTGTGCTTGTTGACGGTGATGATTTCAATGAACCAATCGCCGATGCAGTTCGCTCAATTCTAGATGGGCATATTGTATTAACACGTGATTTAGCTGATAAAGGTCATTTTCCAGCGATTAATATTCTAAAATCAATTTCTCGTTTACGTAATGACATCATAAATTCTGATTTAGTATCTGCGGGTAGAGTAGTAACCTCGCTTATGGCAGAGTACGCAGAACTTGAAGATATGATCACAATCGGTGCATACTCAGAAGGCTCTAATCCTGATATAGACAGAGCAATTCGTATGATGCCTGCAATAAAGACATTTTTACAGCAGCCAATAGAAGATAAGCAATCTTTAGAAGATTCTTTTACACAATTACTCAACTTAGCAACAGATGCAAATAGTTAATTTTCTCTTTTAAAGGGGGAAAATATG